>CALMOO010000209.1 GCA_937871705.1 uncultured Hymenobacter sp. | reverse complement strand
GTTCGCTGAGCCTGGTAGTGGGGGTAGGCTTTACCTCCGCAAGCCTCGGTCGGTACCCTCACGCCCCTCAGCAAGCCTTTTTTCAGCAGCCTACCCCCCTCGAAACTGAAGCAGCGGCCCCTACCCTCTCGGCCGGTGCCCGCCGCGCCTACGCTGAGCTGCTGAAGCTGAAAGTGAGCACTTGCCGCCAGTTGCTGGCTGCTGAGCCCGGCCGAGCGCCCGGCACGCTGCTGGTAGCCGATTGCGCCGACTTCGTGGAGCTACTCGTGAGCCAGGATGGCCGCCGCTACGAAGCCACCATTGCCGCTCAGGATGCACACCTCGCTGCGTTGGCCAGCGCGCCGGCTGGGGCGCTGCGCGACTACGCGCTGGCCGAAACCCGGCTGCACCAGGCGCTAACCCAGGTCGTGTTTCACCACGAGGTGCGCGGGGCCTGGAACCTGCGCCAGGCGGTGGGCCAGGTGCAGGCAGTGGTGCAGCGCTACCCCGCCTTCGTGCCCGCGCACAAGACGCTGGGCGTGTGCCAGTTCGGCATTGGCTCGCTGCCCGAGGGCTACCACTGGTTTTTGCGGCTACTGGGGCTGCGCGGCAGCGTTGAGGAGGGCCTGCGCAACCTGAGCCTGGCCGCCATCCAGCCCAACGACTTCCAGACGGAAAGCCAGATTCTGCTGGCGCTTATCCAAGAAGCCTATTACAAGCGCGGGCCCGAGAGCCTGGAGGTAGCGGGGCGCCTGGCCCGCGAGCAGCCCGACAACCTGCTGTTCAGTTATCTGGTTATCAGCCTGAATAAACGTCAGCACCACGGCGAAGAGGCGCTGGCCGCCTACCGCACGCACCCCAGCGGCCCGGCTTATTTGCCAGTGGCTTACCTGCACCACATGGCCGCCGACCTGCTCCTCTACCGCGGCGACTTTGCTGGTTCAGAAACTGAAAACCAGCAGTTTCTGCGTGAGTACCGGGGCGAGCACTACCGCAAGGATGCAGCTTTTAAGCTCTACCTGGCGGCCTGGCTAGCTGGGGCGCCGGCCGCTACGGCCGCCCGCTACCGCGAGCAAATCAACGCCGCCGGCCCGCTCACGGTGGAGGAAGATATTTATGCCCAGCGCTTCTACCACGACGCGCAGCCCCTCAACCCGGTACTGACCCGCGCCCGCTTCCAAACCGATGGCGGCTACTACCAGCAGGCCCTGCTCACGTTGCGGCAGTTTCGGTTGACGCCGGCCACCCCGGCCCGCGAGCAGCTCGAAGCGCCCTACCGCCGCGCCCGCGTGTGGCAGGGGCTGGCGCAAACCGACTCGGCCCGCGCCGACTACCAGCGCACGCTGCGCCGCTCGGCCGCGCTGGGCGAGCCGCCTTATTACTTTGCGCCGCAGGCAGCCTTGCAGCTCGGCTACCTGGCTCAGGCAGCCGGCCAGCGGGCCACGGCCAAGGCTTATTTCGAACAGGCTCTGGCTTACCCGAAGCACGAGTATAAAAACAGCACCGACCAAAAAGCCGAGCTGGCCTTGCGCGCGCTGTAACGTGCCGTAGCGCAGCCTCTGCGAGTCCACAAAGTTGGACGCCTACCCCATTCGCTGACTCGCAGAGTCCGCACTACGATTCATGCTTACCGTTCCCTTAATCGACCTACCCGCCGACTTTCGCGCCCGCGCCTTGCAGTGGGCGAGTGGCTTTGTGCATTGTGCCTATTTTGAGCACAATGACTTGCAAGCTGCTGCGCCTGGCTCTTTCGACCGGCTGCTGGCCGTGGCGGCCCCTACCCCCCTGGCGCCGGCCAGCGGCCAGCTAGCCGACCTGCCCGCTTGCCTGCGCCAGCCGCCGCTGGCCGCGCCGCGCTGCGGTTTTGTTACCTACGACGTTAAGAATGAGCTTGAAGCGCTCAGCAGCCGCAACTTCTCGGGGTTCGACTGGCCGGCGCTGCACTTCTTTGTGCCTGACACTTGGCTGCGTTGGCGGGCCGATACACTGGAGCTGCACGGCCATACGGCGGGCGTGCTGGCAGCCATCCTGGCTACTGAGGCGCCCACTACTACCCGGCCGGCCGTGCCGCCGCTGCGCGCCCGCATGCCTCGCGCCGACTATCTGCGCGCCGTAGAGCAGGTGCGCGAAGATATTCTCAACGGAGAAGTGTACGAGCTGAACCTGTGCCAGGAATTCTACGCCGAAGACGTGCAGCTGCACCCCGTGGCTGCCTTCTGGCGGCTCAACGAGGTGTCGCCCGCGCCGTTCGCGGGCTTTCTGCGCCACCACGACCATTACCTGCTTTGCGCTTCGCCCGAGCGCTTTATTGCTAGCCAGCAGGGTATTATCACCTCGCAGCCCATCAAAGGCACGCGGCGCCGCGGCCCTACCCCCCTCCAGGATGAGCAGCAGCGCCAGGCGCTATTGCACGACGAGAAAGAGCGCGCCGAAAACCTAATGATAGTGGACCTGGTGCGCAACGACCTAGCCCGGGTGGCGCGCACCGGCACCGTGCGCGTGCCCGAGCTGTTCGGCACTTATGGCTTCCGCCACGTTTGGCAGCTGATTTCCACTGTCGAAGCCGAACTGCGGCCCGAGGTGGATTTGGCTGATATCCTGCGCGCCACCTTCCCGATGGGCTCTATGACGGGAGCGCCAAAAATCCGGGCCATGCAGCTCATCGAGCACTACGAAGCCAGCCGGCGCAGCCTCTACAGCGGCTGCTTTGGCTACGCCTGGCCCAACGGGGATTGTGAATTTAACGTCGTGATTCGCAGCCTCCAGTACCGCGCCGATACCGGTTATTTGAGCCTGCAAGTTGGCTCGGCCATCACCTCCGACTCGGTGCCCGAGCAAGAGTACGCGGAGTGCCTGCTAAAGGCCCAAGGTGTACTGGAAGCACTGCATACAATGATTAAGGACTAATTATTAGTGATTAATGGTTCTTACTTGTTGGAACAACATTAATCACTAGTCGTCAGCCAGTAACCAGTGTGTTGACTGCCATTCTGTCATTTACCCGCCCTATTTCGTATCTTTGTTGTCTGCCCTACCCCCGGCCTGGGGAGTTACGCCTGCTATGTCTCAACCGCTCATTACCTTAGATTTTCTTGATAAAGCGCCCGCTGCCGAAGTTGCGGCCCTGCCCGCCGAGGTGCGCGTGAGCGCGGCTACCAGCTTGGGCGGCGCCCGCAAGCTCTACATTGAGAGCTACGGCTGCCAGATGAATTTTTCGGACTCTGAAATCGTGTCCAGTATTTTGGCCGCCGAGGGGTTTGATACAACTGAGGACCTCGCCGGGGCCGACTTGGTGCTGCTCAATACCTGCTCCATTCGGGAGAAGGCCGAGCAGACCGTGCGCATGCGCCTCACCCAGATTAACTCGCACAAAAAGCGCAAGCCCGGCATGCTGGTGGGCGTGCTCGGCTGCATGGCCGAGCGCCTGAAAGCCAAGTTTCTGGAAGAAGAAAAAATTGTGGACCTCGTAGTTGGCCCCGATGCGTATCGCGACCTGCCTCAGCTCATTGCGCAGGTCGATGGTGGGCAGAAGGCGGTGAACGTGCTGCTGAGCCGCGAGGAAACCTACGCCGACATCACACCCGTGCGCCTGAACTCGAACGGCGTGTCGGCCTTCATCAGCATCATGCGCGGCTGCGACAATATGTGCTCGTTCTGCGTGGTACCCTTCACCCGCGGGCGCGAGCGCAGCCGCGATGCCCACAGCATCGTGCAGGAAGCTCGCGACCTCGTAGCCGCTGGCTACAAAGAAGTTACGCTGCTCGGCCAGAACGTGGACAGTTACAAGTGGGCGAGTGCTGACGGGCTGGAGCGCGTCAACTTTGCCCACTTGCTAGAGCGCGTGGCGCTGGTAAGCCCCGCGCTGCGCGTCCGCTTTTCGACCTCGCACCCCAAGGATATTACCGATGAGGTGCTTCACACCATGGCGCGCTACGATAACATCTGTAAATACCTGCACCTACCCGCCCAGAGCGGCAACTCACGGGTGCTGGAGCTGATGAACCGCACCTACGACCGCGCCTGGTACGAGGAGCGGGTGGCGGCCGTGCGCCGTATCCTGGGCGCCGAC
>CALMOO010000208.1 GCA_937871705.1 uncultured Hymenobacter sp. | reverse complement strand
GTCTTGGGGTCGATGGCCACAATGGAGCCGCGCCGCCCCGCCAGCAGAGTTTCGCCGTAGGCCTGCAAGCCCGCATCGATGCTCAGGTGCAGGTTTTGGCCGGCCACGGCGAGCGTGTCAAACTCGCCGCCCCGAAACGGTCCTTTGTCGATGCCACGCACGTTCACGAGGCGATACTGCACGCCGCGCCGGCCCATGAGCACGGGCTCGTAGTACGATTCGAGGCCCGAGATGCCCACGTTTTCGCCCGGCTGGTACTTGGCGTACTTGGGTTTTTCGAGGAAGGCGGGCGTGATGGCGCCTACGTAGCCGAGCGCGTGGGCCAGGTTTTCGGTGCGGTAAGTCCGCGCCATGCGCGCCTGCACCCGAAAACCGGGGAAGTCAATCAAGTTGTCATTAATGGCGGCCACCTCGGGCGTGCTCAGGTTTTGAATGAGCGGCGAGGGCTTTACCCGCGAGTACTTTTTGGCGGCTTGTAAGCCCAGACGCAGGTCTTCGATGGGCATCTGCATAACCCGGCAAAACTTGGCCGAGTCGAGCCGTTTTACTTCGCGCGGCACCACCACCAGGTCGTACACGGGCGTGTTTTGCACTAGCAGCGAGTCGTGCCGGTCGTAGATGAGGCCCCGAAACGGAATCTGCACCTGCCGCTGCAAGGTGTTGCGGTCGGCCGCCGCCTTGTACGAGTCGTCCAGTACTTGCAGGTAAAAAAGCCGCCCGGCGAACAGCGTTCCCACAAGGAAAAAAATGGCCATTACTACGTAGCGCCGGCCTTCAAGGTATTGCATATACTACAAAGTTACGGCCGGAAGAACCGGGCTGATACCAGAATCATTCAAGCCAAAAGTTGAATAAGCCCATGCTTCGCCGTAGAGTCAAGCGTAGAATCCCTCAGCGCCGCAACCCTCCCCTACCGGTACCTTTGCCCTCACTTATGCCTACCCCCTCGCTCGCCACGCCCACCGCCAACACGGCCTTTGCCGGCCTTATCTCCGTAGTTGCGCCGCTTTACAACGAAGCCGCCAACGTGGCCCAGCTGGTGAGCCGCGTGGCTGCCGTCATGGCCCAGCACGGCTACGACTACGAGTTGATTCTTGTCAATGACGGCAGCCGCGACCAGAGCTGGGCCTTGATGCAGGAGCTGGCGGCCATCGACCGGCATCTGGTGGCCATCGACCTGGCCGGCAACTACGGCCAGACCCTGAGCCTGCGCGCGGGCTTTGCCCAAGCTCGCGGCGAAGTAATTATTGCCATGGACGGCGACTTGCAGCACGACCCCGCTTATATCCCGCAGTTTATCAGCCTCATCAATGAGGGCTACGACATGGTGGGCGGTGCTAAAGCCAAGCGCCCCGAGGGGCCCATTGCGACGGCGCTGGCCACCACGGCGCACGGCATTATCCGGCGGCTGTCGGGGGTGCAGCTGCGCTACTTCGGGGCAACCTACATGGCTTATCGCAGCTATTTGGTGAACAATGTGGAGCTGCTCGTCGATGCTCCCCGCTTTCTTGGCGCGCTGGTAGCCCGCAAGGGACTGCGCTACTGCGAGTTTCCGATTGAAATTTATGAGCGGCAGTTTGGACAGAGCAACTACAAGATTAGCAAGCTGTTCTTCGTCATTCTCGACCTGTTTATTCTGCGGTTTTTCATTGTGCACGGGCGCAAGCCGTTTCGGCTGTTTGGCCTGGCCGGGCTGCTAAGCCTGCTGGTGGGCGGTGCGCTGGCTGGGCAGTTTTTGGTAAGGTCTATCTTCTTCAAGCTAAATATTTTCGCCACCTATCCTCTCGAATTTATTTTTAGCCTGTTCGTGCTGCTGGGCGGTGTTTTTCTGCTCTGCTTCGGCGTGCTAGCCGAAATTGGCATGTACATCTACTACTCGCGGCCCAGCCGCACGCCCTACGTAG
>CALMOO010000207.1:12611-14539 GCA_937871705.1 uncultured Hymenobacter sp. | reverse complement strand
GCCGTAGCCAGCCCACCACGGCTAGCCAGCCCACCAGCAGCGGCCCCGACGCATAGAGCAGCACCGGCGGCTTGCCTTTGGTGAACGGGGCCACCAGCGAGTGGCCGCCCAGGCAACCCGCCGCCGCCCACCCCAGCCACCGGGCCGGCCGGGGCAGGGCCCGCGACGCGCCCACGAGCCAGCCCGCGGCCAGCACGTGGCCACCGAGCCGGACGGGCATCACCGACTCCGGCGTTTTGCCGCCGAGCACCGCTACCGAAGCGCCGCCATCGACGGCGAACCAGGCGTAGCCCAGGGCCCGCGCCCAGCCGGGCGCGGCCAGCTGCGCCGTCAGGGGCAGCAGCAGCGCGTGCGCGCCCAGCCCGGCAACCTGCACCCAGCGCGCGCGGGGCGCGGCTCCTAGCCCGACGTTTAGCAGGGTGAATAGTCCGGCCGAAGCGAAGGCCACGGCCGCTGTTTGAGTAGAATCAGCAGGAAGCTTTTCCATTGCATTAAGGAAGAAGGGTGGTAAGTCGCTCGCCGGAAGCAGATTCCTACCCGGCCGGGGCCGGCACCGTGAGCCAGTGCGCCAGGTATTCCGCCAGGCCGGCCGCCACGCGCTCGGCCACCAGGGCCAGGTGGCCGTCGGGCCGCACCAGCAGGGCCGAGATGGGTGGCAGGTCCTGGGCGCGGGCCAGCCGCTCCTCGGCGTCCACCAGGGTTTGCAGGCGCGAGGCGGCCGGCCGCCGGGGGCCGCCGGAGAGTACCACCGCCCGCAGCACCGCGTCGTAGCGGGCCTGCAAGGCGCTGGCCGCCGCGATTTCGGCGTGGCACTGCGCGGCGTCGGCCCCGGCCCGGTGCACCAGCAGCAGCGTCCAGGTGGTGCCGTCGAACAAATCGAGCAGATTAATGGAGCTGCATTCGGGCAGCTGCTTGGTCCAGACGGCCGGCATCCGGTCGCCGGCTTGCAGCTGGCCCACGCTGGTTTTCTCGGCGCTGAGGCCCAGGCCGGCGTAGGTCAAACTCAGCTCGGTCATGCTGCGCAGGGCCACTTTTTGGAGCGCGTCGGTAGAGAGGGCCACGGGCACGGCGGCGCGCAGCGCCGGCGCTTGCAGCGGCTTGGGCTCGGTAATAAGGTAGAAGGTGCTGCTGATGCGCTCGTCCAGCTGCCGCGCCAAGTTGCGGCGCTCGTCGGAATAGGTATCGAGCAGCGGCTCGCCGGCCTGGCCGCGCACCACGTAGGTCAGCTTCCAGGCCAGGTTCCAGGCGTCGTGGATGGCGTAGTTCATACCCTGGCCGAAGAGGGGAATCACGATTTTGGCCGTGTCGCCGAGCAGCAGCGCCCGCCCCTTGCGGAACGCCGCCGCCACGCCGTGGCTGTAGCGCGAGGTACTGCCCCAGCGCAGGTCGGAAAGCACCGCCTGGTCGTCGCCCGAAATGGTACGCACCAGCTGCTGCATCTTGGCCAAGTCCAGCTCGTGCGCGTCGTTGTCGGGCTCGTCGTCCTCGGTGAGGATGTAGAAATAGAAACGGTTGGGCTCGCCGGGCAGGCGCTGCCCGCCCATGTAGGCTTTTTCTTGGATGAAGAAATAGCCCTGGCCGATGGGCGTGGCTAGGGTCCAGTCGGCCACCACGTCGGCAATGCGGATGCGGTAGCCCAAGTACTTTTTCTTTTCAAAGTCGAGGCCCACACTGTGGCGAATCACGCTTTGCGCGCCCTCGGCCGCTACGGCCCATTGCGCAGCCAGCGTTTCTTCCCGGCCATCGGCCCGCCGCACGCGCACCTGCGCCTGCCCATCGGCCTCGGTGTAGGCGATAGCTTCCGTGTTGTACTCCACAGGGAGCCCGGCCTCGGCTAGGCTGCGCGAAAGCGTATGTTCAGTGAAGGCCTGCGGGGCCAAAATAGGCCGCTCGTAGGGCGAGCCGGTATCGAGCAGCGGCACCACGGC
>CALMOO010000207.1:0-12601 GCA_937871705.1 uncultured Hymenobacter sp. | reverse complement strand
GTGCATGCTCTCTTCCATTTGCGGATACGTGTCCGTCAGCCAGGCGTCGCGCAGCCCGGCGGCGGCCAGGATTTCCTGGGTGCGCTGCCAGAGCACCGGCGCGCGGGTGCCATCGGTGGGGCCCGCGTCCTTGTCGATGATGCGCACGCCTACCCCCTGCCGGTGCAGCAAGTAGGCGAGCGTCATGCCGCCGGGGCCCGCCCCGACAACAAGTACTTCGGCTACCTCAGGGGGGGTAGGAGAAGAAGAGATAAGCTGCTCGTCCATACTTATATTATGCTAATTTTCAAAACATACTAAGGTTTCTAGTCGCTCAAGGTCAGCTGAGGCGCACCAGCCGGCCGCCGTCCACGCGCAGCTCGGTGCCTTGCACGAAGGCCGCCGCGTCGGAGGCCAGGTAGGCCACGGCCTCGGCCACGTTTTCGGGCTGGCCCAGGTTGTTTTCGTCAATTTTTTCGGCCCCAGATTTCACGTTCGGGTTGTCCCGGAGCATGGGCGTGTCGATGGCCCCCGGCAGCACGGCGTTGACCCGGATGCCGAGCGGCTGCCCCTCAATGGCCGCCGAGCGGGTCAGCGAACCCAGGGCCGCTTTGGCCGCGGCGTAGGGCGCCACGTTGGGGCTGGTTTCGTAGGCGTGAATGCTGGACACGTTGACGATGCTGCCGCCCGGCTGCATGTGCTTAAACGCCAGCTTGGTAAAGTAGAAGGCCCCGAACAAGTCCACGTTCAGCGCCCGCTGCCAGTCGTCGGTGGTTAGCTCGGCCAGGGGCTTGAACTCCATCAGCCCGGCGCAGTTCACCACCACGTCGAGGCGGCCGAAGCGGGCCAGCGTACCCGCTACGGCGGCTTCCACCTGCGCTTCCACGCCCACGTCGCAGGCGGTGGCCCACACGTCGGGGGCCCCGGCCTGGCGCGCCTGGTCGGCGGCGGAAGTTAGCTCGTCGGCGTGGTGCGCTACCAGCGCCAGGCGGGCCCCGTCGGCGGCCAGGCGCAGGGCGATGGCCAGGCCGATGCCGCCCGTACTGCCCGTTATCAGGGCCACTTTATCTTGAAATCTAGACATCACTCGTTGGGTAAGTTGGGAGAGAATCCGGCGGGGGGTAGGCGGCCTAGCGGCCGGCTGGGGCCTGCGCTAGGTCAACTATCTGTTTAAGGGAGGCTTTCTTTACTTTCTTCTCGGGCAGGGGCGCGCTCAGCGGCACCTCGGCCAGGCGCGGGTACAGCGCCTGCGTGGGCATGGCCGGGCCCCATTCGCGGATGAGCTGCCGGTAAGCTTCGCCCACGGGCCGCAGGTTGCGGTCCAGGTCGCAGAGGCCGAGCGCGTTCACCGTGCCGTTGTTTTCGCGCAGGGCGGAATCCCAGTCCACCTGGTCGGTGAGCGAGTACCAGGTGAAGCCCACCAGCGGCACCCCATCGTTGCGCAGGCGCAGGATGTTGCTCCACTGCTTCCAGAGCCAGTTCACCGCTTCGTCGCCCTTCGGGCCCTGGGCGAAGTTGGTTTCGGTGTGCATCACGGGCAGGTGGTAGCGCTCGTAGTACTGCTTGGTAATGAGGTAGTAGCCGTAGGCCTCGCCAAACGACTGCGAGCTGCCGTCGGCCTTGACGCGGTACTCGCTGGAGTTGTAGTAGTCGTTGCCCATGATGCACGACTGCCGGAGCTGGGGCGCGTTTTCCCGAAAGAAGTGGTACTCGCGCTTGGTCAGGCCGTGGGAAAGCAGGTACTCGTACATCGTCGAGTCCACGGCGCGGCCGTAGTTGAGGTCTAACGACAGGAAGCGCTTGGCATTCAGGTCTTCGGCGTAGGCGAGCGCGTCGGGCATTTCGGGGTGGAAGTGCTCGGTGCTCTCACTCTGAATAAAGAGGGCATCGGGCCGCACGCTCCGGATGGCGTGCATGGCCAGCACGTTGGCCCTCACTAGGTGCTTGAGGGCCGTCACGAAGCCGCGCTCACTCGTTAGCTGCTCATTCCACCAGCCCAGCAGGCCCGAAAAGCGAGCGCAGACGTACATCTCATTCACGGGCGTGTAGAGCTGCACCCACGGGAAGCGCCGGGCAAACGCCTTGGCGTAGTTGGCGAACAAGGGTGGGAAGTCGGGGTTCTGGAAATTGCCCAGCCAGTCGGGCAGCCCAAAGTGGCATAAGTCCACCAAGGGCGTAATGTTACGGCGCTGCAAGTCCCGGAAGGTTTCGTCGGCGAAGCTCCAGTCGTACTTCCCTACCCCCCGCCAAGTGGTATGAATAGGCGGCCCGTAGCGCAGCACCGGGATGCCCAACTCCTCGACCAGCTCGAAGTCGCGGCGCCAGTGCTGGTAGTGGCCGCACTTGGCCAGCTCGTCCTGGCGCACGCGGCCGTGGCCGATGGTCGGGTTGCTGTTTTCGATGCCGGTAGCAAACAGGAATTGGGAAGTCATCAGGGCAGGTTGAAAAGGGAAAGCCGCGGGGAGGGGGTAGGGCGGCGGCTACACCAGCCCGCCGGTGGCGCGCACGTTTTGGCCCGTCATCCAGCGGGCGGCGGGGCTGGCTAGGAAGCCCACTACCTCGGCAATGTCTTCGGGCTGGCCCAGCCGCCCCAGCGGGGTGTGCTGAATGAGCTGCTGCTTGAGTTGGTCGGAGACCTGCAGTGCCTCGGTGTCCGTGCTACCGGCCAGCACGTTGTTGACCGTAATTTGCCGGGCGCCCAGCTCGTGGGCCAGCGCGAGGCCAAACTGCTCGACGGCCGCCTTGCTCCCCGCGTACACCGCCTGGTTGGGACCCGGCGCGGCCGTCTGGGCCGAGGAGATGTTGATGATGCGGCCCCCGTTGCGCACCCGGCGGGCGGCTTCCTGCATCGCAAAAAATGTCCCTTTGGTGTCCAGGCCAAAAATGTGGTCAAAGTCCGCTTCCGTCACGTCCACCAGCGGCTTGTCCTCATAGGTGCCAGCGCAATTTATCACGATGTCGAGCCCCCCGAAGGCAGCCTCGGCTTGCTCGAACAGCCGCGCCACGTCGCTCACGCGACTGATGTCGGCTTGGATGACGGTAGCCCGGCTGCCCGCCGCCTCAATAGCCGCGACTACCTCCTGGGCCTTGCCGGCGTCCATATCATTGATGATAACGCTGGCCCCCGCCCGGCACAGGCGCAGGGCAATAGCGCGGCCAATGCCGCGGGCGGCTCCCGTAACGAGGGCTATTTTACCGGTTAGTTCGCCCGTAGCAGGCGAAGCAGAAAAATCTGTCATGATATTGTATCTAAATGAGTTGTTTTACTACTGAAGCAGGCGGCCTAGCTGCTGCGCCGCGCCGAGGGGTGGGCAGTCAGTCCATCGGTTAGGCTTGTTCCACCCCGGCCCGCGCCTGGCCGGCTTTCCAGCCCTGGTAACAGCGGTCGATGTCGGCCAGGATGCCCGGCTGCCGCGGCACCCAGCCCAGTACCCGGTGAGCCTTGGCCGCGCTGAGAAAAATGTTCTGGTCGAAAAGGGCACTCTCGTCTTCCATGAGCGCGGGGCCCCGCTCCACGCCTCCCGGGAAGCCCGCCGCCTGGGTTGCGGCGCGGGCCACCGCCCAGCACAGGGGCTGGTGCTGGTCAGCCAGGCAAAAAATCTCTTTGTCTAGGTCGGGATGCTCGAGCAGGCGGCAATAGGCGGCGGCCAAATCGGCCACGTGCAGCCACGACCAGCCCCGGCCGGGGTCGCCGCCGTACACCACCCGGCCCATTTCCGCCTGCTCAAACCAGGTGCTGGCCACGCACGAGCGCCCATCCTGACCGTAGAGAAAGCCCGGCCGCACCACTACCGTGCGCACGTTTCCGAGTTGAAAAACTTCCTGCTCCAGCTCCCAGCGAAAGTGCAGCGGGTGGGCGGGGTTGACGGGCGTAGTTTCGTCCAGCAAGCGCTGAGGCACCCAGCCATACAGCGTCCCGCAGGTAGTGTACACCAGCAGGCGCTTAGTTTCGCTGGCTGCAAAGGGCAAGCCGCGCAGCGTTTCCAGCAGCAAGCGGTCGGTGCTGGTGGAGTTTAGGAAGTCAAGCGCACAACTAATGCACACTTGGCAGGCCGCTAGCTCGGCTCGGTACGTTGCGGGCCGACGCAGGTCGCCGGCCACGACGCGAATTTGCTTCGCCTGCAAGCGGTGCGCCCGCGCTGAGTCGGGGGTGCGTAGCAGCGCCGTCACGGCGTGGCCCGCCTGGCGCAGGGCCAAGGCTGCCGCGTAGCCAGCATAGCCGGAAGCACCAAGGAGCAGGACATTCATGCGTAGCGAGCGAGAGGATTGACGCCCGCAAAGGTCCCCAACCTTGGTCGGGGCCGGACGCCAATTCTTGCTTTTCTACATGCGAATTCTTGCTATTATACCACGCGCTCACGCTCCCCGCTGAAACTCCTGCGGGCTGCACCCGACGGCCCGCTTGAAGGCGGCCGAAAAATTGGCCGGCGTAGCAAAGCCCAGCGCGTCGCTGATGGCTGCCACCGGGGCGTGGCCCAAACGCAGCTGCTGCTGGGCCCGTCGGATTTTCCAGCGCAGCACGTGTTGGTAGGGTGCTACTCCCGTGGTTTGCTTGAACAGGCGCGCGAAGTGAAACACGCTCAGGTTGGCCAAGCCGGCCAGGGTTTCCAGCGTCACGGGCGTCTCGGCGTGGGCTTCCAGGTACGCGTCGATGCGGGCCAGCACGGCCCCCGTGAGGAGCCCGCCGGTGGGTAGACGCTGCTCCACCTTAGCGTGATGCTCTAGCAGGTGGTGGCAGAGCGCGTTTGTCAGCGACTCGATATAGAGTAGCCCCAGCGCGTGCTCGCTGCCCGCCGCGGCCAGCAGTTGCCGGCAGAGTTGGGCCAGGAAGGGGTCCTGAAACTGGAGCCGCTCGCGCAAGGCAAATTGCGCCAAGCCCATGCCCTGCTGCACGATGCGCGACAGGTACTGGTTCTCGACCATCAGGTACACGTTGTGGCTGGGTGTATCCCAACTGAGCCGGCCGTATTCGCCGCTAGGGTACAGCCCCAGGTCACCGGTTTGATGCACCGAGGTTTGCGCGCGCTGGTCGTGGTGCCGGTGAAGCACAAAAGGCCCATCCGCCTGGTAGAGCATGAGCAAGTGGTGCTCGTGGTAATGCGCCGGCAGTTCGCCCGCCTCCAGCCGGTACTGCTCGATGCGCACCCCCTGCCAGGCCAGCGCGGCGCTCGTAACTAAGGGCGCGGCCGGAAAGCTCTCCGAAACGTATTGCATCACAACTGGCTAATGACCTTGCGCAGCCGCGCAAAAGCTTCTTAAACGTAGGCTAGCCTTACGAAGATTACCGCCTCCGGGCCGCCGCCCGCCCTACGGCAACTCTAAAGGCCACCGGGCGCCGGCCAAATGGCCTGACTAGGGATGGAATTTCAAGCCTTTCAGGGCCTTATCCACCTGCTTGTTCTCCCCGTACAGCACGATGCCTACTAACTCGTGCTCCTCGTCGGGCAGGCGCCGAAGCTCGGCGATGTTTTCTTCCTCGTTCTTGGTGGCAAACAGCGTCCGGGTATAGATGCCCAGGTGCACTCCGCGCTCCCGCGCCCGCTCAAAGGCTTTGCGCACTTCCGCCGGCCCCTCGGCGCGGTACACCAGGATGGGATGCTTGAGGAAAGGCAAAAACGTGGACTGCGAAGCCGTGACGAAGGGCTGGCCGTGGGTTTCGGGAAACTGAATGGCCACCGAGCTGGCCAGAAACGCCGTGACGTTGAGCTTTTGCCACTCCAGCAGGTCGCCGCTCAGGACAAGGGCAATTTTATGGTCGTACATGGGCTTCAGGGGGTTAGGGGAAGTTCCATTTGAATATTGCAGCGCTCGTAGGGTGAGGGCGTGCCGGCCACCGTTTTGCGAAAGCCCAGCTTGTAGTAGAGCTGCAGGGCGGGGCCGAGCTTAGTGTTGCTTTCCAGGTACACCCGCCGGGCCCCCAGGGCGCGGGCCTGGGCTACGGCTACCTCCCCCAGGCGGAAGCCAATGCCCAGGCCCTGCGCGGCGGGCGACACCGCCATCTTGGCCAGCTCGTAGGTGTGCGTATCTAGTTTGATGAGCGCACAGGCTCCTACTACCGCTCCCCGGTAGGCCGCTAGCCAGATGTGGCCGCCCGGCTGTAAAATGTAGGCGTCGGGCTCGTCCAGGGCCTTCAGGTCAGCCGGCTCGAGGCGGAAGTACCGCGCAATCCATTCTACGTTCAGGCGCTTGAAATCAGCCTGGTATTGCGGGCCGTAGTCGAGTACTTGCACTTCGGCCGCCACGCGCTGGTCGCGCACGGCCTTCACCCGGTGGGCTAAGCTGTGCTGCGCCAGGGCGTGTTCCACCTCGCCCATGGCTAGCCAGAGGTTGTGCCGGCTTTCGGCCAGCAGGGCCTCGGTGGCCTGGCGTACGTCGGCGGCCTGCTCCTGCAAGGTCGGCCACAACGCAGCGCCTTTTGCGGTGAGGCTCACCACGCTGCGCCGCAGGTCGGCTTCTCCCCGCTCAATGCTCACCAAGTCGTGCCGGACTAATTCCTTCACCACTTGGCTCACGGCCGCGTGGGTATGGCCAATGGCTTGGGCCACCTCGCCCACCGATTGCCCCGGCTGCCGGGCCACGGTGCAAAAAACCGGAAACCACCGGGGTTCAAACGGCAGGCGGTAGAGCGCGTAAACTTCGGCGGCTTGCCCGGTCATCTGCTCGCTGAGCCGGCGTAACCGGCTGCCAAGTGCGGTGGAACCCATCTGCTCAAAAAAGTCCATCGTTAAAAATAACTTACGTAAGTACTTACAATAATACGCACAAAGTAGGAATTTGGGTTAGAATCGTAGGCGAGTGACCAACGGAGTCTAGGTCAGCTACCGGCTACTTTAGGGCAATGGCCCCCTAGCGCAGCAACTCAGTGGTAGTTACACAAATCGCGTCGCCTGAGCGCAGCTCCCGCGCTACCTGGCCAGGGGGTAGGTGCAGGAAATGGGTGAAATCATGAATCAGGTGGGGTTGGTCGTGGTAGCCGTACTGGGCTAACAGCGCCAGCCAGTCCAGCGGGCCCGTCGCCCGCAGCTGCTGTTGCACCGTGGCCAGCACGCGCCGAAAGCGCACGAAACGGGCTAGCTCTTTGGCCGAAAACCCCAGGTATTTCTGAAAGCGCAGCTGCAGCGTGCGCTCGGAAAGCCGGCTGGTGGCGGCCAGGCTCCTGAGCGGACTCAGGTGGTCGCGCCATAGCAGCTGGGGGAGCTGCGCTAGCAGCTCAACCTGGGCGGCCTCGGGTGGGCGCAGGCGGGGCGCGCAAAACGCCGCCACGGCGCTCAGCAGCTGGGCCGGGGTAGCGAGGGCCCGTAACTGCTGCCACAGCCGCGCAAAGCCGCCGCCGGGCAGTAGCGCGTCGGGGTCGGCGAACACGCCGCGCACCTGCTGAGCCGGCACCCCAAACAGCTGGTAAAAGCCCGCGAGGCTGAAGCTCACGACCAGCACGCGGGCCCCGGCGGGCAGCCGGTAGTGCAGCGGCTGAGTGAGAGGGCCAACCAGTAGCATCGTGGTCAAACGCTGCCCGGAAGCCCCGGCCGCCTCGGTGGCTAGCCAGAGGTCGGCCCCCGGCCCGAGATTAATCAGTAGGATAATCTCGAAATTAGGCAGCAGCGTGCGCGTCACCGGCGCGGCCGCACTGGCGGTCGTCAGCAGGAGCAGGTGCCGAACGGCGGGGCGCAGGGCCACGGGCGGCGGCAAAAACTGCTCGCACACGCGGGGGGTGGGTAGCGGCATCGGTGGTTTCGTTTTCTTACAAGCTCCGGAACGCAGCGGCCCGGAACTTTGCGCAAAGTTCATACGGGCCCCGCCGCCCCCCGGCTGGGTAATCCCAGCGCGTGGCCTGGCCAGTGCCAGTTGCCCTGCTCGCTACCTAGCCGCCGCTGCTAGGGGCGGGCAGTTGGTGCCCGCTACGCATTGGCCCCGGACACCACTATTTTTCTCATTCTTCATCTCCTTTTCTCATGGCTACTACTTCCATTTCCGCCGCGCCCACCATTCTCCTCACCGGCGCCACGGGCAGCGTCGGCTCCGAAGTGGCGAAGGCCCTGGCGGCCCGCCACGTGCCCTTTCGCGCCCTGGTGCGCAACCCCGCTGAAAAGCCGGCCCGAGCGCTGGCGGCCCTGCCAGGAGTCGAAGTAGTGACGGGCGACTTCAACGACGCGGCGAGTTTGGACCGGGCGCTGGCCGGCATCGAGCGGGCGTTTCTGCTCACCAACTCGACCGCGCAGGCCGAAGAACAACAGCTCCGATTTGTGGCGGCGGCGCAGCAGGCCGGCGTGCGGCACCTGGTTAAGCAGTCGCAATGGGCCGCTAGCGCCGCTTCGCCGGTGCGGTTTCTGCGCTACCACGCCGCCGTGGAGCAGGCTATTCAGGCTACTAGCCTGGCTTACAGCTTCTTGCGGCCTAACTTATTTATGCAGGGCCTGCTTGCGTTCAAAGAGGCCATCCAGAACCAAGGCCAGATTTTTGCGCCCATCGGCGAAGCTAAAATCAGTGCCGTGGACGTGCGCGACATCGCCGCCGCGGCGGCCTCTTCGCTCACCGACAGCGGCCACGAAGCTAAAATCTACGACCTGACCGGCCCGGCGGCCCTCACGCACGCCGAAATGGCCGCCGAGCTAACAGCGGCTTTAGGGCGCCCCGTCGCGTTCATAGACGTAACGCCGGCCGACTTGCAGCACTACCTGCTTCAAACCGGTATGGACCCCTGGCAGGCCGAGGGCCTGGTCGAAGACTACGCCCACTATCACCGCGGCGAAGCGGCGGCCGTAGCTCCCGGCGTGCAGCAGGCCACTGGTCAGCCGCCCCGCGACTTCGCCGCGTTTGCCCACGACTACGCCGGCGCTTTCCGCTAGGCGCTTGTTCTGACCTTGGTAGCGAGACCGATACCGCCGGCGGCTGTCGCCGCCTAGAGTGCTAGCGCCAGCACGCGCCGCAAGCTAGCGGCCAGGTCGGCGGGGGTACTCGTGGCGGGTAGGTGCGCGGCCACAAACCCATCGGGGCGCACCAGCAGCGCGTCGCCGGGCTGCGCGTGGGTGAGCTGCTGCCACGCCTGGCGCGTGGCAGCGGTGGGCGGCGCGTGCACAGCTAGCGGGCAGGGCAGCGGCACGGCCAAGCTAGCGGCTTGCCAGGCAGCGGCCCCGTCGCTGGCAACTACTATAAACTGGCCGCGGCACCAGTCGAGCGTGGACGTGGTGCGCGCCTCATCGAGCCACAGGTGGGGTAGGCGGGTGCCGGGCCGCCCGGCCAGGGGCAGGGCGCTGACGGGGGTAGTCGGACCGCCCTCGCCCGAAAGCACGGCCGCCGAGCGGTAGGTGTAGTCGGGCAGGCCAAAGAGGGCTTGCGCGTGCTGCTGCAGCTTGGCCGGGGCTACGAGCCCATCGGCGTCGGCCATCTCGCCCGAGAGGTCGGCGTAAAAGGCACCGATGGGCTGGCGCTCAGGGCTGTAGGTGGCCAGCAGGGCGGGGCCGGCCTGGCCGCGCAGCACGGCGGCCAGCTTCCAGGCCAGGTTATGCACGTCCTGCAGGCCGGTGGCGGCCCCTTTGCCCGCGTAGGGCGTCATGGTGTGGGCCGCGTCGCCGGCCAGAAATACCCGGCCGAACTGCTCTTGCGCCACGGTGCGCACGCTCATCTCCCAGGGCAGCACGCTCAGGATGCGCAGCGGCAGTTCGGGCAAACCCAGTACCCGGCGCAGGATGGCCAGCAGCACCAGCTCGGGGTAGTCGGCGGGCTGCTGGCCCTTGTCGGGGTCGTAGCGCAGGTGCAGGGCCCAGCGGTCACGGTTGTTGATGGCCAGCAGAAAGGCCGTCAGGTCGGGCTCGCGCAGCAGGTACATGCTGAACTCGCGGCCCCGCAGCGGCGCGGTCAGGTCGGCCTCGAAGTAGACGTTCAGGAAGTGCCCCAAGCTCCCGCGCCCACTACTGGCGACGGGCAGGGCCCGGCGCACGGGACTGTTGGCGCCGTCGGCGGCCAGCAGGTAGTCGGCCGTGAGGGTATGCTCGGCGCCCGTGGCGCGGTGGCGCACGGTGGCCGTGACGCGGTCGGCAGCTTGGGCGAAGTGCAGCAGCTCGTGGTGGAAGCGCAGGTCGCCGCCCCGCGCCTCGGCCGCCTGGCGCAGCACCGGCTCGGCCAGGTCCTGGGTGCAGCGGGCGCCGCTCTCGGGGCTTTGCGCCGCCAGGTGCGCGAACGGGGCCAGCTGGCTGGGGTGAGTGATGCGCGCGGCGTTGGCGGGGGGCTGGGTAGCCAGGGCCTCGGCCAGGCTAGGGCCGCGCAGCACGCCCCAGGCCAAGGCCAGCTCGCGGCCGGCCTCGCGGATGGCTTCGCTTAGGCCCAGCTCGCGGAAAATTTCCATGCTGCGCAAATCCAGGCTGCGGGCCTTAGGCAAAATAGAGGTGCCCGCGTGGCGCTCGATGAGCAGGTAGGCTATGCCGTGCTGCTGCAGGCACAGCGCGGCCGTGAGGCCGGCAAAGCCCCCACCGACGATGAGCACGGGCACGTGGGACGGGAGCGGGAGGGGAGTAGCAGCCATAACTTTACGGGGCGAAAGCAGTAAGCAAAAGGCCCTGCAAAGGTGCGCCGGCGGGCCACGGCCGGCAGTGCATAATCGGGAGTATGTTGTACCATCTTCGCCCTTTTATGGAGTCTGTTTCACTGGCGCCCTTTGCCGCCGGCTTCAACCCGCCCGAGGGTCAGGAATTGTTTCTGCCCCTGCCGCTAGCCGACCTGCGGGGCACGACCCGGCTGGTGGCCGTTGGCGGCTTGGTGCTCACCGAAACCCGTTTCTTGACCGAGCGGCCCACCGCCGCCTGGCAGCACCTCAACGAGCGGCCGGTGGTAGAGCTGAGCTTTATGCTGGCGGGCACGCTGCGCCAAAGCCAAACCGGCCTGCTGCGCGACCACCTCTACGTGCCGGGCTACCATAACTGGGTATTTAATCCGCAGGCCCAGGAGCAGAACCACCTGCTGGGTACCGGCCAGTTTCGCCTCGTCACGGTGCAAGTGCCCGTGGACCGCCTGCTGCGCCTGCTCACCGACTACGTGCCCGAGCTACCCGCCCTGGCCGAGCAACTGGCGCAGGGCCGGCCCCTGGTGCAGCACGCCCCAACGCCCGGCCTACCCCCGCGCCTGCGCTACCTGCTCAACTCGATGTGGGACAGCCCCGCGCCCCTGGGCCTCAAGCGCCTGCACTACGAGGCGGTGGTGCTGGAGCTGGTGGCCCAGCAGGGCGCGCTGTGGCTACCCGCCGGCCCGGCCACCCAGCCGGCGCTGGGTGCCGCCGAACGCGACAAGCTGCACTACGCCCGGACCCTGCTGCTGGGCTACCTGGCCGAGCCGCCTACCCTGGCCGAGCTAGCCCGCCAGTGCCAGCTCAACGAGTTCAGCCTCAAGCGCGGCTTTCGGCAACTGTTTGGCACTAGCGTGGGGCAGTTTGTGCAGGCGCAGCGCCTGGAAACGGCCCGCCAGCGGCTGCTGGGCGGCGGCCGCACCGTGGCCGAAATTGCCTACGAGCTGGGCTACGCCCACTCGCAGCATTTCCACCGAGCTTTTAAAAAGCAGTTTGGCCTCACGCCTAAGCAACTTACTCGCTGAGTAGGCCGGAAAAACCAGGGGGCATTAGAAAGGAGTGATAGCTGTTACAAAACTCCCGGCTTACTTCTACTACCTGTTGCTAAGTTGGTCATGGCCGTAGTAGTGCCGCTTCCGGCAGAATAAAAGCTGTCTTCGTAGTGAGGGCCTATGTAAAGCGCTGGCCAAGTCGATGACCTAGTCTCGTTCGGAAATCAAGCGGACCGTTTAACGATAGCCAAACCTGAGTTGACCGATTTAGCAGCAGTCCTAACAGTACTTCATACTGGGGCCGCTTCGACTGGCGGCTTGTGATAATTTATCCAGCGCCGTTCCAGTGTCCTCCAACCGTGGTGCGCCTCGTTTGGGCTTCGCATAGCATAACTCGAATGGAGCGGGGCTGTTGCAGAGCTACCCAAGCAACGCAGGAATCATGTAAGCTGGCTACTAAGCACAGTTACCTGCCTTTTAGTGCTTGCATTAGCTCGCAAAATTCTCGCTCAAGGTTGAGCACCAAGTTCTGCAATAGTCACAGGGCCCTTATTGGATGGTTTTGACAAGGGCGTTTCCAGCACGTAAAGGCACTTTTTTATGGTGTTTTCAACTGACCCTTATTGGAGTACCTTCCGGGCATGACAACCGTCGCCCTCTACGCCCGTGTCTCGACCAAGGATAAAGGTCAGAGCACCGAAAACCAGCTGCCCGAACTGCGGCGTTTTGCGCAGGCCCACGGCTATACCGTCCACAAGGAGTACGTGGAGCACGAGTCGGGCGGCACGGGGAAGCGCTCGGAGTTTCAAGCGCTTTTTGCCGATGCCCATCAACGGCGCTTTGACTTGGTGCTCTTTTGGAGCCTAGACCGTTTCAGCCGGGAAGGAGCTTTGCCCACGCTGCAATACTTGAGTCAACTGCAAGGCTGGGGCGTGGGCTATAAGTCCCTCACGGAGCAATACCTCGATTCGGTCGGCCTATTTCAGGAGGCGATTATCTCCCTCTTAGCCACGCTGGCTAAGCAGGAGCGCATACGGCTGAGCGAGCGCACTAAGGCGGACATGGCCCGACGTAGGGC
>CALMOO010000206.1:752-3550 GCA_937871705.1 uncultured Hymenobacter sp. | reverse complement strand
GCGCCCTCGATGTGGCCGATTTCGCCTTCCATCTGGCGGGCTTCCTTCTCGGTGTTGGCGATGTAGTCCTCCATGATGCCGATGGGGTCGGTATTCACGAAAATGCCCGCCATGGTGCGCAGCACCCGCTGCCCGGCGTACCAGAGGCCGGTCTGAATCCGCTTATTCGTGCCCAGTAAAAACAGCACGAACAGCGCCCCCAACCCAATACCCAGCTTCACGCTATTAAACTCAATGTCAACGAGGTAGGGCACGATTTGCCCCCAGGAGTACACGCCGGCACCCGCCGCAGCGGCCAGCACCACCCAGCCGGCTACCTTTTCGGGTTGCTGCCACTTGGGTAGGGTAGGGTTGAGGTCGTTCGAAAGCAGGGTTTTCATGTTAAAAAAGGGGAAAAGGAGTTGGGTTAATTACTTGACTAAGAAGGACTGCGTGGCTTGGCGGTGCGCCTGCAGCTCGGCTGCGGCCGCGGCGTTGGCCAGCTCGTAGGAGGCGAGGGCGGCCTGGGCCTTGGCGCCTTCCTGCTGTAGCTGCTGCTGCGTGTCGGTCAGTTGCTGGCTTTTGTCGGCGAGCTGCTTGGTGAGGGCGGCCACATCGGCTTGCAGCTGGGTTTCCTGGTTGCGCAGCTGCACCAGGGCGCTGGGCGCGCCTTTGAGCGGCACCACGTCGCCCGTCTTTTCGCGGTGGCGCTCCTGAATGCGGGCGCGGTCGTCGGCCAGCTTCTGCTCCAGGCCTTGGGCCGACGTGAGCAGGGTAGGAAGGTCGAGCCCCGTCACGGCCGAGAAGGCGTTGAAGGCCGTTTGGTAGAGCAGCGGCCCGCTCAGGCCGCTGGCTTGCAGGCTTTTCACCATCTTGGTGAAGGCGTAGAAGTCGCGCCCGTCGCCGGCCAGTAGCTGGGCAATGTGGTCGAGGTGGCGCTGCTCGGGCTGCGCCATGTTAGGCGGTAAGCCCTCCAAAGGGGGGGTAGGCGCCGCGGCCGGCAGCGCGGCGGCTGGCTGCGGCCGGGCAGCCGCCGTAGCAGGGGCGCTGGGGTCTTCTTCGACGAAGAAGCCCTTGACGCCTTTCGCCAGATTATCCAGAATAGCCATCGTCGGGTTGGGCAAGTAGGTGAGGGATGTGTACCTCTTGCCAAGACCAGTGCCGATTCGAAAAATAGTTTTCAGATTTAGGGTTAAATATCTGAATATAAGTCTTGTAAATAAAAAATCCCACCCGGCACAAGGCCAGGTGGGATGCATATTTTTTCAAAATGGAAACTCAGATTTTTCAAAAGAAAAACCCAAACAGCAGGAGACTAGTGGCCGAAGCGATAGCGCAAGCCTAACGCAGCGGAGCCCGTAATGCCTGGGCTCCATGCGCCTCGCCGATCGGGCAGCACGATACTATTGGCTGTTATATCAACTACCCCTTCCAGGTGCTGGCCAAAGCGATAGCGGGCGCTGCCACCAACCGTAAGCAGCAAGGTGCTCTGGTGGAAATGCGTATCTGAATTCGTCGTTACGTTGGTAGCACGGGTGCTGTCGCTATCGGTGCGGGTATATTTATCCGTAGCGCGGCGGGTAACTAGGGTAAACCCACCCAATAAGTCAACCTGCAGGTGGTGAGTAGGTTGACGCGTTAGGGTGTAGCGGCCTAACAGGCCGATTGATGTCATGCTCATAAAGCTTTTGCCCGAGTATTCAAAGTAGGTATACGGGCTGGCTGCCGACCCCGCGCCAGTATAGTACTTGCCTACTTCGGCGTATTCGTAAGAATTACGGCTGTACGCCACGCTGGCCTGCACCGCTAGTCGAGGCCGTAGCTGGTAGCCCAGGGTGAGTTGAACCGGCAGGGTAAATCCATTGAGGTAGTTGCCGCTTAGTGGCTGGTAGTCGCTGCTGTATGCGGAGAGCCCAATGTAGTAGCGAGGTAGGGTAGGGGCACTATCCTGCGCATGGCTGAGCATGGGCGCGCCCAGCAGCAAGCTGCACAGGACGAGGCGAGGGGTGGGCATAAGGTTGAAGTAAGTAGAGATGTGGACGCAAGTAAGTAGCTTTCAAAGATAAAAGCGTTGCATTGCGCAACTAAAATCATGAAAAAAGCCCCGCCAGACGGCAGAGCTTTCACGCTGGCAATAGGCTAAGGCTCAGTGCCACGCATGCAGCAGGCGCCGCACCAGGATAATCTCGCCCGTGTGGTACGCCGCGTGGTCGCCAATGAGCAGCGCTTCGCGAAACACGTTTTGCCCGTCGCCGTGGGGTAGGGGCGCGAATAAGTCGGTTTGCTGGTTTTCAAGCAACTCAACAAACCGCTGCTGGTCGTGCTGAATCTGCGAGAGAGCGGCCTGCCAACCAGCTTCATCTACGGCCAGGGCCTTGTCGGGCCAATAGCCCGCGGGCCACTCGGGCGACTCGTGCGCGGGGTTCAGGCAAAATTCTACGATGTCCCACTGCGCAATGCGAATATGCTCGACCAAGTGCCAGATGGTGTAGGGCACCTCGGGCACGGCTTGGTTGCGCAGTGGCGCGGGCAGGTCGGCCACGGCTTGCTCGAAGGTGGCATGGGCATTGCCGCCGGTGAGCAACTTGGTAAGTTCGGTAACTAGGCTGGCGCGAGTTTGCTGGTCCATAAAAGCTGAAATGAGGGGGTAGGCCGTAAAGACGCAAGCCGACGGCTTCGCGTTGTGCAGGCCGCGTCCTTACCCCCACGCGCTAGGCCGGAGGCTGCTCTAGCAGCCCCAGCCGGGTGGCAAACACCCGGCCTACCTGCAGCGCGTGCCGCTTGGCCAGCTCGGCAGTGGGGCCTGCGAAGTGCGCATC
>CALMOO010000206.1:0-742 GCA_937871705.1 uncultured Hymenobacter sp. | reverse complement strand
CCACTGCTGAAAGTGCGCCAGGGCTATGGGCAGCGGAAAGTGCTTGCGCATGGGAAAGCCCCGGTAGCGGCTCGTGCCCAGCAAGATGCCACTCCAAAAGTCATACAGCTGCGGCAAGTGGTGGCTGAAATCGATGTGGGCAAAATCAATAAAAATGGGCGCGAGCAGCGGGTCGGTTTGCACGCGCGCATAGAAGCTGTCAACCAGTAGCTTGATGTCGTCTTCGGTCGTAATGTCGGGCATGGGGGGTAGGGCTTGTAGAACGCAATGGTACTCTTCGCTGGGCGGTGAACGATGGCATCGGAGCGGCGGGCCACTCCGTGCTACAACCGCTGGCCGTAGCTTTGAAGTTGCGATGAACGACCCCGAAATCCGCGCCCGGCTCTATCCGCTGCTGCTGGGCGGCGCGTACGTCGACGAGCTGCCCACCGGCACCACCCGCGCCGACGTGGTGCACATCACGCCCGCCTTCATGCACGGCTACGAAGTGAAGGGCGACCACGACACCCTGCAGCGCGTCGAAAATCAGTTGCGCTGCTACGCCGAGGTCTACGATTTTGTCACGTTTGTCGTCACCGAAAAGCACCTGCCCAAGCTGCTGCCGCGCCTGCCCGAGTGGGTAGGCGTGCTGGTGGCCGCGCCCGATGAGGCTGCGCTGCACCAGCATCGCCCCGCCGGCTACAACGCCACCGTGCAGCGCGCGCCGCTGGCCGCCCTGCTGCTGCTAGACGAGGTAAAGCAG
>CALMOO010000205.1:3887-9117 GCA_937871705.1 uncultured Hymenobacter sp. | reverse complement strand
CCGTAGCGGCGCTGCAAAGCCCCCTCACGCAGCGCACCGACTACCCCGATATTGGCTTAGTGGTTATTCGCACGCCGGTGCCGGTGCCGTATTACGCGCTGTTCGGCCCCACGGCGGGTTTTGACTGGGTGCTAAGTCTTTATGACGGGCAGCGCTACGAGCTGGAGTGCAAGTACACCACCTGGATAGACCTCGAAAGCCGGCCCACGCTGCCGCGCCTACCCCTGCCGCCGCTGGCCGCCCGTCTCAACGAGCTGGAAAAAAGCAACTACCGCTGGGCCGCCGACCAGCTCACCGACACCGGCCCGCTGCTGCGCCTAGCCGGTCGCCCCCTCCCCAAAGCCGAGCGCTACGCCGACCCCGATGGCCGGCCCATCTATGCTTCGAGCCTGGCGCCTGGTGCGGTAGAAGCGGAAGTCGTAGCTTTTCTGCAGAAAGGCTACGCCGGGGTTCAACCCAGGAAATACTGGACCTGGGCCGAGGTAAGGGGGGTAGGGCAGTAGTGCGTACTTGGTAGTCCGCGTCTTGAACAGTGTAGGTGCGGACTACTAAGTACGCGCTACTGCTGCCTATTCTACTCGGCGCAGCTGGTTTCGGTGCCTACCACGTCGACCACGCGCACGGTGCTGTTGCCACCGGCGCCGGGCTGCACCCGAATCTGAGTGCCGAGGCGGTCCTTGAGGTCAGCCACGTGCGAAATTACGCCTATCATCTTGCCCGAGTGCTGGAGGCGCTCTAAGGCATCGAGGGCCGTGTTGAGGGCATCCGGGTCGAGCGTGCCGAAGCCTTCGTCGATAAACAGCGACTCAATGCGCGCCTTGTAGCCCGCCAACTCGCTCAGGCCCAGCGCCAGCGCCAAACTCACCAAAAAGCTTTCGCCGCCCGAGAGCGAGGCCATGGGGCGCACGGTGTCGGCCTGGTCGTGGTCAATGATTTGCAGCTCCAGGTTGCGATTGGGCGTTTTCAGAATGGTGTAGCGGCCCGTAAGCTGGCGCAGCCGCAGGTTGGCCAGTCGCGCCAAGTGGCTCAAGGTCAGGCCCTGAGCAAACTGGCTGAACTTGTCGCCCTTGGCCGAACCAATTTGGTCGGCAAGGTCTTGCCAGCGCTGCTCTTCCAGCTGGCGCAGCTGCAGCTCGCGGCGACCTTCGGCTAGGCGCTCGCGGGCGGCATCATCCTGGGCGAGCTGGTTGCTTACCGCACCTAGCTTCTGCTGCAGCACGTCATCGGCGGCCGATAGCGTGGCGAGCTGCGCCGTGAGGTCGGCCGCGCTCAGGGGGGTAAGGGCAAACTCGGCGTGCTGCTGCTGCTCGGCCGTGAGGTCGGCCAGGCGGCGAGCAGCGGCGGCCGTGGCCGTGAGGTGGTTTTGGCGCAGCTGGTGCAGGCGCTCGGCCTCAGGGGGGGGTAGGAGCAAGGCCTGGGCGGCCGCCGCACTGGCAAAGCCCGCAGTTGCTAAGGCCGCGGTTAGCTCGGCTTGGCGCTCGGCATAGGCCGTGCGGTGGCCGGCCAGTTGGGCTTGCAGCACCTCGTAAGCATTTTGCTGAATGGCTAGCTGTTGCTGCTGCTGGGCGTGCTGGCGCTGGGCCAGCAGCGCGGCATCGGCTAGCCGCTGGGTATGCTGGCGCAGCCGCTCCGATTCAGCGGCCGGGTCAGCGCCAGCGTAGCGGGCCAGGCGAGCGGCCTGCTGCTGCTCGAAAGCCAACTGCTCGGCCGCCAGGCCCTCATTTTCGGCGGCAAGCTGCTGGCGTGTCACGGCGAGCTGCTCGGTGCGGGCTTTGTGCTGGGTGCGGCGCTCTAGCAGCTTTTCGCGGCCGGCGGCCAGGGTAGTGCGCCAGGCTTCGTACTGCGCGGCGCGGTCTTCCAGCGTAGCCAGCAAGCCGTCGTAGGGTGGCCGGCCGGGCAGCGCCAGTTGGTGGGGCCGGATAATATCCCGAATGGTATCCTGGTAAATAGCCGCCTGCTCGCGCCAATGTTCCAGCTCAGTACCAAGCTTTTGTATTTCCAGCTCACTAGCTTCCTGCCGCTGCCTCACAAGACGAATCTCGCCCTGCGCGGTGGTAGCGGTCGCGCCGGCCGCCAGGTATCGTTCACGCAGC
This sequence comes from uncultured Hymenobacter sp., assembly GCA_937871705.1. GTDB lineage: Bacteria > Bacteroidota > Bacteroidia > Cytophagales > Hymenobacteraceae > Hymenobacter. Next base: position 7,024 of record CALMOO010000205.1, on the reverse strand, counting down.
GCGGCCAGCTTTTCGTCGAGTAAGGCAAGCTGGCGGCGGTTTGCTACGGCCAAGGCTTGGGCGTTGGTCGCGTCAGCAAGCAGCTCGCGTACCGCGGCGGGGTCGGCCGGAGTGGGGGGGGTAGGGAGTAGCGTAGCCGCAAGTTCCTGGGCCTGCTGGCGGACGGCTTCGGCGGTGGCGCGGGCTTCTTGCTGCTGGCGCTGGCGCTGGCGCTGCTCGGTTTGGCGGCGCGTCAGGTCCTGGGTTTGCGTGCGCAGCTCGGCGTCGAGGGCCGTGAGCGCTTGTTGCTGGGCCACTACCCGTTGCTCCTGCTCGTCGGCGTCAGCGCTGAAATCGGCAGCAAATGCGTGCTCGGTAGCACCGCACAGCGGGCAGGGCTCGCCCGCGTGCAGGTGCTGGCGGTGGGTGTTGAGGTCTGCCAAGGCCTGCTGCATTCGCAGCTCGCGCCGCAGGCTTTCGAGCAGCTGCTGGCCGGACTGCTGCTGCGCTTCTAGATGACCCACGGCGGTTTCGGCGGTGGCCAGGGCAGGGGCTTCGTGGGTAAGCTGGGCTGCCAGCGCCTCGGCCTGGGCGGCGTGGGCATGGGCTGCCTCAGCCTTGGGCAGCAACTGCTGCAGGCCTTGCAGGTGAGTGGTGAGGTCGTCGGCGCGCTGGGCCACTTCGGCAGGCGAGGTGCCGAGCAAGAGGGCATCGCGCTCGGTGCGGCAGGGTTGGCCTTCCTCCTTAATCGCCTGCTGCTCAGTTAGCGCCTCGGCTTCGGTACGCTGCTGCCGGGCGAGGTCGGCGGTGGTAGTTTGCTGGCTTTTAAGTAATTCGTGCCGACGGGCTTCCCGCGTGGCTATCTCTTTTTGAGCTTCTTGCAGGTCGATGATTTCGCGGCTCAGCACCCGCAGCTGGTCTTTCAGCTCGGCCTCGTGGCTGTGGTCGATAAGCCAATTGTCGAGCTTGGTTTGCTGGTCGGCCAGGTTTTGCAGCTCCTGCGCCTGGCGGTGCAGCTCGGCCTCGGCCTGCTGGTGCGCGCCCAGGTTTTGGGCGTACTTGGCTTGTTTTTGCAGCAATTGCTGCCGCGTGGTCGCCAGGGCGGTGTCTTGCAGGCGCGCTTCTTCCAGCAGCGGGCGCAAGCGGGTTTCTTCGGCCTGCGCGGCTTGGTGCGCGGTAGCGGCGGCAGTCAAGCCGGTTTCGGCGGTGGCCGTGGCGGTGGCCAGGCTGGGCAGCGCCTGCTCTAGCTGCTGCAGCTGCGCCGTGCCGCGTTGCAGGGCCTGCTCGGCTACTTCGGCCAGCGCAAGGGGGGTAGCAAGCTCCTTGGCATTGGCCCGCTGGTGGTCGGCGAGGCGCGCAAACTCGGGCTGCAGCGCCTCGTCGGCTTGCTGCAGCGCGGCTATCTCGCGGGTAGTGTCGCGCAGCTGCTTGTCGAGCTGGTCTAGGATGGTGCGCCAGGTCAGGCACACGTTCAACTCCTGGGCTTCTTCGTGGTGCTGCTCGGCGGCCTCATTCAGGGTGTCGAGCTGGCCCGTCAGGGCTGCGCGCTCGTCCTCCGAGAGCAGGCGCGTCGCGTCGAGGCGGGCGGCCAATAGCTCGGTTTTGCGCTCTTCTTCCTTGGCTTTTTCAAACGCGGCCACCGACAGCCGCGAGTAGATGCCCACATTGGTCATCTTTTCGAGCAGGGCGCTGCGCTCCTTTTCGGGCGCGTGCAGGAACCGCGCAAACTTGCCCTGGCTCAGCAGCACGGCTTGCTCAAACTGCCCAAAATCAAGTCCCGATAGCTCGCCTACCTTGGCCGGCACGGCTTCTTTGCCGCTGATAATAGCCTGGCCCGACGGACTGAGTACCAGCGTCATGGCATCTTGGCCTAGACTGCCTTTGTCTTCGCCGCGGGTTTTGCGCCGCACTTCCCAGCGCGAGCGGTAGCGCACGCGGCTGGTCTGGCCGGTGTCGGCGTTGGTTTCGTGCACCTCAAACTCAACCTCCGACCACGCGCCCGGCGCGTGGCGGCTCACCATCTCGCCCACCTGCCGGTCGTGGCGCGGCACGCGCCCGTACAGGCCCACCGCGATGGCGTCGAGCAGCGTGCTCTTGCCCGCGCCCGTCGGCCCCGTGATGGCAAACAGGCCGGTGTCGGCCAGCGGCGAGGCATCGAAGCGAATGAGGAAGGGGCCCGGCAGCGAGTTGAGGTTAGCGAAGCGGAGGCTAATAATTTTCATCTAAACTGTTTTCCCATCAATACTACCCGAAGATACGGCCGGCGCGAAGTTGACCCAGGGTAAAAAGCTAACGTATTGGCATCGGGTTCTCCGATGGTGCGCCCGCGGGTAAACAGCGGGCAGCATAACCCATTTGCCCTACCCCCCTCGCCGGCGGTAAGCGGGGTACTAAAAATCGACTGCGCCGCATTGAATCGTCGGGTTTGACGTATCTGCTGATTAATTCTTCTATTTCGGACCAGCGCCGCTGCGGCGTTGCCCGCTGTTAGCTACTGAAAACCATGTCTATGCACTATATCCGGCGCGGCGCCGGCAAGCCCTTGCTCCTGCTCCACGGCATTGGCGGCAGCTGGCGTTCGTGGCAAACTATCCTCGACGAGCTGGCGATTGCGCGCGATGTTATTGCCGTCGATTTGCCTGGTTTCGGGGCCACGCCTCCGCTAATGGGCCCAGTCAGCATCAGTACGTTGGCCGATGCCGTTACCGCCTTCCTGGCTGAGCACGACTTGCTGGGCATCGATGCCGTGGGCAATTCTATGGGCGGCCGGCTGGTGCTGGAGCTGGCCCGGCGCGGCGGCGTAGTCGGCGCCGTAGTGGCCCTCGACCCCGGCGGCTTCTGGCAGGGCTGGGAAATTACGGTTTTCTACTGTTATTTATCGCTGTCAATTCAGCTGTTAAAAGCGGCGCGGCCATTGTTGCCTGCTCTCAGCGGCAATGCCGTGACGCGCACGCTCCTGCTGGCTCCGTATTCGGCCCACCCGTGGCGCGTCCCGGCAAAGGCGGCTTACGACGAAGTGTACAGCTTTGCCCACTCGCCGTCGTTTAAGGAAGTGCTGCGCAGCCTGGCCTACGGCGAAGAGCAGCAGGCAGCCCCCAAAGGCTCCATCACGAAGCCACTAGTTATCGGTTGGGGCCGCAACGACCGGGTGTGCCTGC
>CALMOO010000205.1:0-3877 GCA_937871705.1 uncultured Hymenobacter sp. | reverse complement strand
CCCCACCAATCAAAGGCGGTAGTAGAGAAATTTCCCGATGCTCGCCTGTATTGGTTCCTCAACTGCGGCCACCTCCCGCAGTGGGACCAGCCCGCCGAGGCCATCCGCCTCATACTGGCCACCACCGGCGGCCAACCTTTCCCCGATAGCGCCATCGTGCAGCAGGCGCCCGCCCCTTCGCCCCGTAAGCTGGTGCCCCAAGTGGCGGTAGTAGCCACGGTAGCCGCGTTGGTAGTCGGGTCTATGTGGCTGGTGCTGAGAAAGTAGCACGGGTCGAGGTGGCATTTGGGCTTAGTTGCGCAAGTAGATGTCGCTACCCCCGCCTGTAGAGACAGAAGGGGGGTAGGGAAGCAATCTGAAGCCAGCGCCGAAAGCAAACGGCCGCCTCTGCTTACGCGCAGGGGCGGCCGTTACGTTAAGTTTGTCCGGCAGTTTTATTTAGCGGGCGTCGTCGGCGCGGCAGGCTGCTGGCGGCGGGCATCTTCGGCCATGTAAAAGGCCATTTCCTGCTGGTAGGGCTTCAAATCCCAGTTGGGCCGGGCGCGCGCCACGCTCACGGCAGCGCTCTGAATGGCAGTCCGCTGCTCGGGTGTGCACACTACGCCGCTCGGGTCGGCCAGCATGGCGGCGTGGCAGCGGTTGAGCTGCGCTTCGAGCGAGGTAATCTGCTCAGCCGCTTGCTTAGGCAGCTTGTCGGCGGGGGTGCGCTGCATCACCAGCTCCTTAGGTGCGGCCGAAAGTGCGGCTTGCTCAGCGGCGGCCTTATCGGCGGCAGCTTTTTCAGCAGTCGCCGGCGTAGCGACCGAACTGTTCTTTGGCGTGCGCGCCGCATTGATTCCCATACCTACACCGGCCCCGATGAGGCGACCCAGCAGAAACACGGCTTGCGCCTGGGCAGTTTGCACTGTGCCCAGACTAATTAGTACGAAAATAGGTAGTAGTAATTTCTTCATTGTGAGTGAGATAAGGAACGAGCCGGCAAATTACTCAGGCAGCTAAGTAAGTGCCAAACGCATGGGCATAAAACCGCGACTGGCCGCCCGGCCAGCTTCTGTCGGAGACAAGCTAAGCGGCCGGCCGCCGGTCTTTAGCAGCGCGCCTGCCTCAATTATCCGCGGTGGCCGCGCCGCCCCAAGCCAGTGGGTCGGCCTGGGCCAGCAGCTGCCGCAGCTCCTGAAACGTGGCCGTGAGGGTTGCCGCCCGCTCGGGGGGTAGGCCCGCCACGCGGCGCCTAAATACCTCATCTACCGTCAGCTCGTGCAGGTGCTCGATTGGCGCAGCCGCGGCCGTGGTGGCATCGGGCGCTTCGGTGGCGCGCTGGTGGCGCACGCCGCGGGGCGCCAGCACCTGCTCGCGCCGCTCCTTGAGGGCCGCCTGAATGCGGCGCTGCACCTCGGCGGGTGGCTCGTCAGAGCGCACCAGCACGTCGGCCCATGCTACCAGTGCAAATGCCTCATTGGTATAAGCCATGATGGCCGCTTCCACTTCGTCAAGGTCGCCATGAAAGCGCTGCAAGCGCCGCGCTACGGGCACCGGCAAGGCCGTAATCTGGGGTGGCCCGGCGCCCGCAAAATCCAGCAGCAGCACCTGCTGCTTATCATCAGCCTCCGTAAACGAAAGCGGCACCGGCGAGCCCGAGTAGCGGATGTGCGGCCGCCCACCTACCACTTGCGGCCGGTGCAAGTGGCCCAGCGCCACGTAGTCGAACGCGGCCGGAAAGTGCTCGGCGCCAATCACCCCTAGCCCGCCAATGTGCACATCGCGTTCGGCACCTTCGCGGGCTTCGCCGCCGGCGGCGTAGAGGTGGCCGGTGGCCAGCACCGGCATATCTTGCTCGCGCAGGCGGCGCACCAGGTCGTGCTCGCTCAAGGCCAGATAGTGCCCCGCAATACTGTCGCGAATGCGCAGTTGCCGCTCATCGGGCGTTTCGCCAGCCAAGGCCAAGCGCAGGTCGCGGTCGCGCAAAAACGGCACCGCGCACACCACCAGCCCCGGCAAGGCAATAACCTGCTCGGCGAGGTCAGTGGGCGCGCCGCCCACCACATGAACCCGCAGCGCCCGCAGTAGCCGGCGGCTGGCATTGAGGAGGGTAGGGGAGTCGTGGTTGCCACCCACCACCACGATATCGCGGCAGCAAGTGCCCTGCATCCGCACCAGAAAGTCGTAGTACAACTCCTGCGCCGCATGCGAGGGGGTAGTCGTATCGAACACGTCGCCGGCCAGCACCAGCGCCTCCACTTCCTGTTGCTGCACGGTCGTCAGCAGCCAGTCCAGGAAGGCGCGCTGCTCGGTAAGGCGCTCCTGGCCAGTAAGAAAATGCTGACCCAAGTGCCAGTCAGCCGTGTGCAGTACGCGCATATATCAAAAAAAATCACTCAAATTTACACCTGACACCCACGGAAAGCCATAGGAACTTACTAGGCTTTCTTGTGCCAAATTTTGAGTACAAAATAGCCTTTGTGCCGTCTTGAGCTGAATAATCAAGCTTAGGTTCCTGTTCGGGCGAGCAATGCAGCTGATAATTCTGGGCAGCGGTATTAAAAGGCAGTTGGATGAGATTGTGAATAATAGTTAAAGTAAGCTAGTCTTAACCCGCTGGATTGCGTAGAATAACTGCTTGCTACTGCGCATGATAGTGCGTAGGTGGCCAGCCAGTGTTTTTGTTTATTCTATTAAGAAGAAGCCATGAAAACTCGTAATCTATTCGGCCTGGCGTTGCTGGGCACCCTGTGCGGCGGGCCCGCGCTAGCCCAAACTACTACCCCCGCCACTACGTCGGGCACTACCGTGACGCCCGGCGTGCCCATCGACCCTAGCAATGCCACCGCAACGCCACCAGTGGGCAATGCCACTGCTGTGCCCGGGCAGCCCGGCACCACCCCGCCCGTCGTAACGCCGCCCGGCACCGTGTACCCGCCCGCTACCACGGCGCCCAGTAAAAAACCGCAGTCCCGCAAGCGCACCCCAAAGCCCAGCCGTACCTAAGTAGCGCACCGTTGGCAACGACTACCTCATAACCACTATGAAACACAATAATTTACTTGGCGCCATTTTGCTTGGGCTAGCGCTGAGCAGCCCGGCTTTTGGCCAAACCACCGTGCCCAGCGCCGGCAATGTATCCAACACGGCGGGCCTACCCAGCACGCCGGCCAATGGCGCTCTAGGGCCCGGCCCCACCGGCGCCGTGCCGACCAATGCCGTAACCCCGACCACCGTGGCGCCCGCCGGCACCGCGTCGCCCATCTACCCCGGCGCCGTGCCCACCCGCAACTTAGACGGCGCCACGCAGCGCGCCGACCAGCCTATTGGGGGCAACCAGGCCACCCCTGGTGCGCAGCCCACCAAGCGCATCCACAAAGGCCGCGACAAGTCAACGCCCTCCCAATAGGCCATCATAAAGCTTGTCAAAGCTGCAAAGCAAAAAGCCTGGCCGCACATTGCGGCCAGGCTTTTTTAAGGGAGTAGGCGGCGAAGTTAGCTTATCCTCTTCCCACTCATAGCCTGCTTTATAGAGATGTTCATCACGCGCTCGGCAAAGGGCCGGGTCAGTTCATCGAGCTCATCCATGCGCTTGAGAATCAGGTCGCGGTCGTTGTCTGTCAAGGCTTGGCGAAGTAGCTCGACTTGGGTGGTGGTCGTCGTCACTTCGGCGGCTTCGAGGTGCTCGCGGTTCTTGGTCAGGAAGCGCTCGACTTGGTAAAGCAGCTGCTCGGCGGCGGTGCGCGCCTCAATGAGCAGCCGCGCGGCCACATCCTGCTTGGCGTTCAGCAGCGAGTCCATCAGCATCTGCTCCACCTGGTCGTCGGTGAGGCCGTACTGCGGCTTGATGTCGACCTGCTGGCGCGTGTTCGAGCGCAGCTCCACAGCCTCTACCCGC
>CALMOO010000204.1 GCA_937871705.1 uncultured Hymenobacter sp. | reverse complement strand
CCTTTGTGTCGTTGCCAGTCGCTGAATGGCTGGACCATTGCTCCCAATACTTGTTTGCCTGCTCCCATGAAAGCCTGCCTCCGCACCCTGCTCACCGCCGCTTTGCTCGCCACCACCGCTACCCTCGCCCCGGCCCAGACGGTTCCGGTGGCCGCGGCCCCAGTGGCCCCGCCCGATACCGCCCGTATCACGCTCAATCCGGCTCTCATCAACGCCGTGAATACCCAGAGCTTCGAGCAATTCCGCGAAACCGTGCGCCCACTCATCACCCAGATGGCTGGTAAGCGGGTAGTCGCCATGGGCGAAGCCACCCACGGCACGGCCGAGTTTTACAAGCTGCGCTTCTGGCTGACGCGCATTCTGGTGGAGGAGCACGGCTTCGAACGGCTGGCACTGGAAAACACCTACGGCGACACCTACCTGCTCAATCAGGCCCTGCAGCAGCGCCCTACGGCTGACCTGAAGCCCCTCATGCACAAGTACCTGCTGGCTATCTGGCAAAACCAGGAAATGGCCGAGGTGCTGACCTGGATGCAGGTCCACAACCGCACTCACCATCGCGCCGTGGAGCTGACCGGCATCGACGCCATGTTTGCCACCGCCGACGCGCAGCTGCTCCAGGCAGGGCTGGCCAACGTGAAGAGCCGGGAAGTGCAGGCGGCCACTGCGCAGCTGCTACAGCGCATTTGCCGAAATGACCCGGTTTGTGGCCGGCCCCAGCCGCAAGGTAATTGTCTGGTCCCACAACGCGCACGTGGCCCGCACGGCGGCCGCTGCTGGCGAAAGCAACGGCGGCGGCACCGGCGACTACCTGGAGCGCCTGTTTCCGGGTCAGTACTTCGTGCTGGCGACCGGCACGGCCGGGGGCACCTTTGCCGCCACCACGGAACGCTTTATCTCGCCCGTCAGCGTGATGACGGCCCACCCGCTGCCGCTGGCCAAAGCCGGCTCTTGGGAGGCCTCGCTGCGCCAGGTGGCTAGCCCAGTCTACTACTTCAACACGCACCAGCTGGGGGCCCAGGACCAGCGGCGCCCGCTGCGCCTGGTGGGCCAGACCGTTGGTAGCGAAGACTATTACAGCGATACCCAGCTGAGTAAATCCTACGATGCCCTGCTGTTCGTGCGGCAAAGCACGGCGGCTACCCCCTTGCGGTAGCGGCCGCCCCGGCCGGTTTCAAAACCGGCGGCAATCAGCTGGCATTGGGGCCGCCGGGCTGCTTTTCGGGCCCATCGCTGCCTGCTCTCCCTGCGCCGGAAGCTTAACGCCTGCGCTTTCACGACGCCCAGGCCCACCGCCAACCTTTTTACCCGCAACCCGCACTTTTTCAATAGCCATGCACTACTTACATCAACACTGGCTGACCTCGCGCACACTCGTAGGCGCGGTTCACTTCAGCACAGCCTCACTGAGGCTGCTGCTCGGCCTGGGCATTCTGCTGCTGCAGCCGGGCTCCCGGCTGCACAAGGCCGCGGGCTACCTGTTTGTGCCCCTGCTGCTGGCCGTCAACTTTTCCGCGCTCCTCATTCACCAGTTGGGCTTTCGGTGGGGCCCTTTTCACCTGCTTATTCCCTTTCCCCTCTGGGCTTTGTATCAGGGCATGCGCCATTTTTATCAAAAGGAGAAGCTGGACTTTGCCGCTAAAATGCGGGCCCACGTGCAGGGCATGGTGGCGGGGGCGCTGGGGCTGTGGGCAGCTTTTGCGGCCGAATTCACCGTCCGCACCCCCGCCATCGGGCAGTTGCTGGCGGCCCTGCCCTTCGACCGGGTATGGGTGCTCACTACCGAAGGACTCACTATCGCACTGTTGTTCCGATACCTGATTCGAGTGATGACGGCCTACCAGCTGCGCCGCCTACTGAACCCCCGACCCGCCTAGTCCCCAACGGCGCGTGGCTCAGTAAGAATAGCCACTTGTTCACCCGCATCTCGTGGTTGACCACTCTTTTAGTACCGCCTGTGGGCGGCTTATTTAGCTTGAAATTTTGCCATGAAATACTTGCTCTTTAGTGTTTTGCTTCTCGCTTTGCTGGGCTGTCAAAAAAGCACGCCCGCCCCGGCCGACCAGCTGCCCCCCGCAACGCAGACCGGGGCCAATACTTTCGGCTGCTTGGTCAACGGCCAGCCCTGGACGCCCAGCGGCAACAACGGCACCCGCAACCTGCAGGTCGATTACGACCCGACCTACCTTGGCGGCAGCTTGCAGGTGAAAGCCTACCGGTACACGGGCGCGGGCAACAATGTGCTCCAAGGACTCACCTTCGGAGCTGCCAGCCTGACAAAGCCGGGCGTTTATTCCTTTCCCCTGGCAGGGCCCAACGGGGTTTCATACTCCGACTTTGGGGTGCCGGGCCCGCAGTCGTACTTCAGCACCCAGTCGCGCAAACTGACTTGCCAAAATGGGACGCTCACCCTAACCCGCTTCGACCCTGCGCAGGGCATCATCGCCGGCACTTTTATTTTTACTATGGTGCAGCCCGGCTGCGACACGCTAAAAATCACGCAGGGGCGCTTCGATGTGCGCCTTTAAAGTGCGCCCGAGCGGAGGTCGGGGCACGGGGCTAGCGGTCTAGCAACAAAAAACGAGAAAGCCAGCTGGTGCTGCGCCACCGGCAGGCAGCGTGCGTTGGGAAAACCCTCACCGACTAGGCCGGTTACGCAATGCCATTTTGGGCCGGCGGCCGGTGCAGTTTGGCCAAATAGTTTTTTGCGACCTGCCGCACTAGCGCCAGTTAGCCCAGTGGGCGCAGAGCGCGTTGCAGTTAATTGAAAGAAGCCGGGCATATAGTTGGTTAGCTGCCCCCGTTCCCTACCCCCCACTCACCGGCGGAATCAGCGCAATCTCGTCGCGCTCGTGCAGCACCACGTCATCGGCAGCGTACTCGTTGTTGACGGCTACGGCCAGGCTGCGCAGGCCGGCTAAGTCGGGGTAGGCGCGGCGCAGTTCGGCGAGCAGGCCAGCAGCCGACTGCCCCTCCGGTGCGGTTAGTGAAAGTGTAGACTGTCCTACAATCTCGCGGGCAATGCCAAACAGGGCAACGTTAATATTCACAGAATTTCAATTATCAGTTATCAATCATCAGTTTGTCAAGCACCAACATCATCAGCTGATAATTGAAAACTACCCTCCAATCGTGGCCATGCTCTCGAAGTTGAGCTGGTGCACGGGGCGCAAGCGTTCGGCCTCGAAGCCATTGGCGGCGCGGTGGTAGAAGGCCTGGGCGAGCGAGTCGGCAATGTATTGGTCGGAGGAACCGCCGCGTAGCAGGGCACGCAGGTCGAGCACGCCCTGGTCGTAGAGGCAGGTTTTGATGCCGCCTTCGGCGGTGAGGCGCAGGCGGTTGCAGGTGCCGCAGAAGGTGCGCGAGTAAGCCGCGATAATGCCCACGCGGCCCTTGTGGCCGGCCAGGGTATATTCGTTGGCGGTGGCGCCAAGGGGGGTAGGGGCCGGCACGAGAGCGCCGAGGTGCGCCTCCAGATGCTGGCGGATGCGGCGGTGGTTCCAGGGTAGCGACTCGGGCGTGGCGATATGGCTGCCGCCATTAAAGGGCATTTCCTCGATAAAGCGCACTTCCACAGGTAGGTCGCGGGTGAGCTCGGCCAGCGGCACCAGGTCCTGGATATTGCGGCCATCCATCACCACGGCGTTGATTTTCACTTGAATACCAGCATCGAGCAGCGCGTAGAATGTGCGCATGACTTGCGGCAACTCGTCGCGGCGCGTTATCTCCGCAAAGCGCTGCCGGTCGAGGGTGTCGAGGCTGAGGTTGACGGCTTTTACCCCGAGGCGGGCCAGCGTGGGCACGTGCGGCGCGGTGAGCACGCCGTTGGTGGTGAGGCTGAGGTCGTCGAGGCCGGGTAGGGCGGCCAGGCGCTCCATGAAGGGCACCAGGTCGCGCCGCACGAACGGCTCGCCGCCGGTCAGGCGCACCTTGCGCACGCCCAGGCCGGTCATGATGCCGACCAGGCGCAGCATTTCTTCGTAGCTAAGCAGCTCGTGCTTAGGCATATACTTGATGCCTTCTTCGGGCATGCAGTAGAAGCAGCGCAGGTTGCAGCGGTCTGTGATGGCTAGGCGCAGGTACTCCAGCGGCCGGCCGTGGGCATCGTGCAGCACAGAGGAGTTTACGTTTGACATCTACTCAAATTTAAGTTAGGGGCGGCCGAAACCCAGCCAACCGCGCTCTTGCGCGTAGTACACGGCCGTGCCCACCAGCAGCCCTACGAGGTAGCCGTAGGGCAGGTTGGCGCTGATAACGCCTACAAGCAGCGCCACCAGCAAATTGTTGCGCTGCCCGCTGATATCGCGCAGCAGCGCAGCCAGCGTCAGGGCCTCAAACGTGAGCAATACGCCCAGCACCGGCAGCGGAAAAATCTGCACTATCTCTGTAAAGCCTTGGCTGAAGAAC
>CALMOO010000203.1:7027-11913 GCA_937871705.1 uncultured Hymenobacter sp. | reverse complement strand
GCTTCACGCCGGCCAGGGTTTTAGACTTCCAGAGCGTGATGTTTGCCCCCATCGTATTGGTGTAGTAATAGTACCCGTCGTGGCGAATAACCCAAGGGTCCGGCCCGTTTGCTTTCAGCGGATTGGTAAAGGTGTGGCCAGCTGCCGGTGCCTGAGCCGCCGCGCCGAGTCCGCCGCCAAGCAGCAGGACCGTAACTAAAGGTTGCCAACGAAGCATGGTTGAAAGAAAGTGGCTTAAGAAATGACTGGAAACGCAACTACCCGCAGCTTGCTACACCCGCTACCAGCTGCCAATCGGGTAGGCAGCCGGTAAAAGGTAGCGTCCGGCGCCGTTAAACTGCGCGTATGTAGTAGCCCAGCCGCCTGCGCGGCGGTAGTTCAAGGGGAGATAACATCTCTTGCCAGTCGCGGAACGACAAGCCGCCGCCGATGTAGGGAGCAGGGGGTATGACTAAGGAATTAAACTTAGTGCCCAATCATTACGCTCACCGGAGACTCTACGGGCTGCTGGCGCGACACCTTCATCAGCACGTAGGCAAAGGCCGCCCCGACGAGGGCCAGGCCTACCCCCACCAGTGCGGGTGAGGTGTAGCCGTAGCCCAGCGCAATGGGTAGCCCGCCCAAAAACGCGCCCAAGGCATTACCCATGTTGAAGGCCGCCTGCGTAATGGAGGCTCCCAGCATCTCCGCTCCTTTCGACGACTGAATCATTAAAATCTGGATGGGCGCAGCCAGAGCCAGGGCGCAGCTGCCCGCCAAAAATGTGAGTCCTAGCGACAGCACCTGGTTGGCCGAGGCGAAGTAGATAGTGAGCAGCGTGCCGGCCATGGCCAGCAGCAGGGTGATGGCAGCCGTTAGGGGCGAGAAGCGGTCAGCGAGCTTGCCGCCAATTATGTTGCCCACAAACATGCCCAGCCCCACAAGCATCATGATATACGGCACGTAGGAGGCCGGGAAATGTGACACCTCCGTCATGAGCGGCGCGATGTAGCTCACCCAGCAAAACATACCGCCCGTGCCGATGGCCGTTAGCAAGATGATAAGCCAGGTTTCGGCCCGCTTAAACAAGCCGAGCTCGGCCTGCCAGCTGCCGGTTTGCTGAACGGGCAGGACCGGCAGAAAAAAGTGAACTGCCAACAGCGTGAGCACGCCTACCCCCCCCACGCCGCCCAGCGCATAGCGCCAAGAGTAGTGCTGCCCGAGGTAAGTGCCCAGCGGCACGGTAAGCAGGTTGGCGATGGTGAGGCCCGCAAACATGGTTGCAATGGCTTGCGCCTGCTTGCCTTTCTCGGCTAGTCGGCTCGCTACCACCGACCCCACCCCGAAGAACGCGCCATGCGGCAGCCCCGCCAGCAGCCGGGTAAAGAACAGCACCGTGTTGTTGGGAGCGAAGGCCGAAAGCGTGTTAAAAACCGTGAAAAGCAGCATCAGGAGCACCAGCAGCCGCTTGGGCGCCAGGCCGCGCCCCAGCACCGTAAGCAGCGGGGCTCCAATAACCACCCCGAGCGCATAGGCCGAAATGACGTAGCCGACCTCGGGAATGGTGACGCGAAAATCTTGGGCAATGCTGGGCAGCAGGCCCATCATCACAAACTCGGTGGTGCCAATGGCTAAGCCGCCCAAAGCGAGCGGCAATAATTTAGTGTTCAAAACTTGTAAGGCATTAATAAGTAAATAGATATTGTATTAACATCAAGCAGGTAGCTGTCCACACCAGCGGCGCCTGGCGGTGCACAGCCGTTGCTGCACCCACAAAAACGGCCCGCTTAGCCCCACGGCAAAGCCTAATCGGCCTAAAGCGCTCTACTTATTTCCCCACCAAGTCGAAGTGGCCTCTCGCGAGCCCGGCCCAATGAGCAGTCCGGCTTCGAGCGCCACTAGCTTTTGCTGGCAGGCATCCGTGACGGCCGGCGGCACGAGGAGTTCGGGGGTGCGGTGCATGGCAACAGTATAGAGGAGCGCTACAAGCTGCAACGTGGGGCTGCTTACGCAGGCTTCCGGCTGGCGTTGGCCTAACAGCATAATCTGCGGCGCGCTAAGCGCTGGCATGATGAAACTCGCTGCATACCAAAGCAGCCGCAAGAAAGAATGTCGGCAACCTCCTCAACCCGCTGGCTAGTAACTTCGTTGTTAAAAGAAGTAAGCCACTGATTACTCGACAGATATTTAACGTCTGCACGTTTGAATTAACGTTGAGCCAGGCTTTTATCCATCAAAATTTGGTAGGCAGCAAGCCTTTTCAACCTCCTCGCTACCGCTGCCCGACTGGCGGCTTTTTGCCCCTTTGAGGTGTCGGCAAATAAAAAGGGGAACCCTCCGAGCCGGGCTACTCGAAAAACGGCCAGCTGAGCAGCGTGCACAAGCGTTGCTCAGCAAATAGAATCGCCGCCAAAAAACGTTTTAGTGCAACATCATTCCGGCTGACCGGTCTCATTGGCTGATGAGCAACCCGCCCACTTTTCCCGGTACTGACCAGCAACTCGTTGCGCAGGTGCTAGGCGGAAATACGGCGGCTTTCGGACAGATTGTGCAGCGCACGGAAGGACTGGTCACTCAACTGATATTCAAGCTGATTCGCCATCCTGCCGACCGGCCGGATATTGCGCAGGAAGTTTATTTGAAAGTTTTCAAGAATTTGGCCGGGTTTAAGTTTCAGGCGAAACTCTCCACCTGGGTCGGCCAAATTACTTACAATACGTGCCTGCATTACCTCGAAAAGAAGCAGCTGGTACTGGTAGACCCCTCGGAACCCGCGCCGGATGACGCGCTGGAAGAAGGACGTCGGGCTGCACCCGCGCTGGCTGCCGGCCCGGACTACAACCCCGAAATGGCCCTTTTCGACCAAGACCTAGTCGGCATTCTAAGCACGGTTATCGAACGCCTACCCCCCCTCTACCGCACGCTAATCTCCTTATATCACCAGCAGGAATTGAGCTACGAGGAAATTGCCCAGATAACTTCCTTACCGGACGGAACCGTGAAAAACTACCTCTTTCGGGCGCGGAAGCTGCTAAAGCAACAACTACTGGCCCGCTACCAACGCGACGACTTATGATGAGCCCTCATCTTGCCGAACGCGACCTCCAAGAGGCCGCCGAATCTACCTTCCTGCTGCCTACCCCCCAGGCAGCTCATTTGCGCGGCTGCCGCCTGTGCCAGGGCCGGGTAGCGACCTACCAGCAATTGTTTACGGTGGCGGCCCACCTGCCTCCGCCAGCCTTTGCTTTCGACCTCACGGCTAGTGTTTTGGCGCAGCTTCCCAGGGCCCGGCCGGCTTTCCCGTGGGTGCTTTGCGTGGTGGCCGCCCTCGTGCTGGGGATGGTGGGCGCCTTTATGGCCCTTTTTGGAGGCGCTATGGTGCTGGCTTTTCAGGGCTTTTCCACGCTGCTGGGGGCTTCCTCGTAGCCGGGCAATGCCTGGAGCTGCTGGCTCGACACCGCCGACAAATGCGCCTGCTGGCATTTTCGTAATTTTTTGCAACCCAAACGGTTTCGGCCGGTCTAATCCGGTATTACCCCCTCCGGCCCGACTTATGAAAGGTTTTTTGCTGCTCCTGCTTTTCTGCCTGACCACTTGGGGGGCTTCGGCCCAAAGTGCCCTAATGCCGGCCGTTGATGCTAACACGTTGGAACTCGCACGACGGGTAGTTTTCCCTGCAATCGCGCTTTTCCTGCTCGGCCACTTCATTTTGGCCGCTATAAAACTGGTTTTGAATTACTTGCTGAAGCGGCAGATAGTGGCGGCGGCCGTTTCGGAAAGCATTGTCGAGCGCCTGCTGCCCGGCCCACAAGACGAGCAAAACAAGGTGGTGAAGTGGGTAGCGCTGCTCCTAAGCAGTGGCGCGGGGCTTGCGGTATGCAACTGGTACCTGCCCTTAGGAATTCACTCCATCATCATTCTGCTTTTCAGCACGGCGTTCGGCTTTTTGGCTTACTACCTCTACTTGCGTCGCCAACCAAAGTAAGCCTTCGCAACGCCTCTCTGAGTAACTCTTCTCGGCCCTTTTGGCCGCCGGAGTAGCGGCGGGCGAGAACGGCTACTACCCCCTTCATTTTCTGTCATTCTATTTCCCAGCCCTGATGAATCAGTCGGTAATCTCAGCAATGCTTACTATGTATTGCCTAGTAACTTGTATTGCAATAAACTTTGTTAGTCAATTAGTTGGGGAGCACACAAGGAAAATGTGTGGTCGGCTGCTAAGTCAGTTTCCTAAATGCTTACTGATAATGCGCTTGAAGGGGCAGCGGCTTTGGTGGCTCATGCTACTGATTTTTGGCTGGTTGCCCGGTACGCTGTTTGCGCAGACTCTGGGCGAAATATCCGGCACGCTGCTCGACCAAGGCACGCGCCAACCGCTCCCCTTTGCCAACGTCTTGCTGCTACGGCTGCCCGACTCTACGGTGGCAGGGAATACCCAGACGGCTGAAAACGGCACCTTTAGACTCGCTAGCATCACGCTGGGTAGTTACTTGCTGCGGGCTGAGGCCCTGGGCTATCGGCCCGCCCGCCGGCTCGCCACGCTGGGTGCTACTACCCCGATGGTTCGCCTGGGCGAGTGGCTGGTGGCTCCGGCGGCGGTGCAGCTCGGCAGCGTGGTGGTGCACGGCGAAAAAGCGGCCCTCGTCGACGACCTGGACAAAAAAATCATCAACGTCGACAAAGACCTGAACAGCGCGGGTGGCACGGCGGCCGATGTGCTGCAAAAAGTGCCCTCTGTGGCCGTGGACGAGAACGGGCAAGTCAGCCTGCGGGGCAGCGCGGGCGTCACGCTCTACCTCGACGGCAAGCCCGCGCCCAGCAGCCTGCGCCTCGACCAGCTGCCCGCCAGCCGCCTCGAAACCATTGAGGTCATCACCAATCCGGGGGCCCGGTACTCGGCGCAGGGT
>CALMOO010000203.1:1681-7017 GCA_937871705.1 uncultured Hymenobacter sp. | reverse complement strand
ACCTGGTGCAGATAAAGCAGGGCCAAGACGGCTGGAACGGCGAAACCGGCGCTACGGTAGGCACCCGCGGCAAGTACAGCGCTTGGCTTAACTTGAATCGAAAGGTGGGCAAGTTTAACTTCTTTGGCAATGTCGATGGGCTGAATAATCAGTTTCATGGTAGCTCGGCTCTGCAGCAAGTGGCCACGGCCGACGGCCGCACTACCGGCACTGACCAAACCGGCCGCACGGCGCGCCACCAAGCCAACGAGGGTCTGCGCCTGGGCGTCGACTACGCCTGGCGCCCGGAGCAGACCCTAACCCTGACGACTGAATTTTACAAAAATGACCTGCACCAAACCAGCGACTTCACGACTCTGCTCACGCGCGGCGCTGAGCCGACCATTACGCTACGCAACCAGAACCTGGAAGTCGACAACCTCTACAATGCCCGGATTTCGGGCAATTATCGTCACACCTGGGCCACTCATCCCGGCCGCGAGCTAACGGCCAGCGCCACCTACATTTTGGATGGCGGCACGGTGCTGACCGAACAGCGCGTGCTGGACGGACCGGCCAGCTACCCGCGGCAGGCGCGTCAGCAATTCCTCGACGTGACCATTCACCTGCCCTCGGCGCAGGTAGACTACGTGCACCCGCTCGACGAAAAGCGCCGCTGGGGGCAGGTTTAAAGACCGACGTGATGGTGACGCCCGGTACGGCTGATTATGCGGTGCAGCCGGCGCCCGGCGCAGAATATATTCACCAGGAAGCCGGCTCGTACCGCTATCATTACCAACAGGTTATTCCGCAAGCTTACGGCTCTTACCAGCAGAAAGCCGGCCGATGGGACTACCAAGCGGGCCTGCGGGCCGAGTTTACCGGGCTGCAAGCTCAGGTGCTGCCCACCGGCTCGGCCAGCCAACGCATTTTCAACGTGTTCCCTTCGGCAACGGTGGCGCGCACGCTGCCCCACGACCAGCGCTTGCAGCTCAGCTACTCGCGCCGCCTGAACCGGCCCAATTTCTTGCAAATCATCGCGCTGCCCATCTACTCCGACGCCCGCACTTACGTGGTGGGCAACCCCGACCTGCGCCCCGAGTACGTCCACGCCGCGGAGCTGGGCCACCAGGTAGCGTGGCAGGCCACAACGCTGAGCACAACGGTTTTCGGGCGCTTTGCCAGCCAAGCCATTCAGAGCCTGCGCACGATTGACACGCTGGCGACCCGCCGCAGCGGCCAGCCCGATTTTATTACCCGCACCAGCTACGCCAACCTGGGCCGCACAGCCAGCTACGGGCTGGAAGTTTCGCTGACGCAGCCCGTGACCGCGTGGTGGAAACTGATTGCTAACGGCTCGTTCTACCGCAACCAGGTGGCCAGCTACGCCGGCGACGGCACCCGCGCCAACTTCACCGGCACGGCCTATCTGCTCAATACCTTTAGCCCGACCAAGACGCTGGCTGTGCAGCTCAGCGGCAACTACCGCGCCCCACTGGTGGTGCCGCAAGGCCGCCTGCTGGCCGGGTACGGGGTAGATGTGGCCCTGCGTCAGCGCCTGCTCCACGACCGGGCGGCCCTCACGCTGCGCGTCAGCGACCTGCTCAATACGCGCCGCCAATACACCCAGCTAGCAGCCGACGGGCTTACCTCCGATATTCAAACCAAATACGAAACGCGCGTGGGGTGCCTGGGATTTACCTGGTTTCTGGGGACCAACAAGCCCGCCGGCACCATCGACAACCAGCCGAAGGGCGACCCGGGTGGATTTGGGGGGTAGCGTGCTCCACGCAAGCCTGTAAGCCTACCAGAGTTGTCGTGTCGGGGTCGAGGCGAGGCTTCCTTTAGGAACGTTTGGTTAGTTGTCGTTGCCGTATTTTGCCCTCACCAGCCGGTGCTCACGTCACTGAGGCCGTGCATGGTTTCTTACCCCCCTCTTCCTCGCCCCATGACTGCCTCTGCCCCTAACCCCCTCTTCGTGCCCCACGTCTTGTTCTACCTGAGCGCTACGGCCAGCGATACCGACCGGGCCAAGCTCTTGGAGGGTTTGCAGAAGCTACGCGAGATTCCGACCATCCAGCTGGCGCACATCGGCACGCCCGCCGCCACCGACCGCGCCGTCATCGACCGCACCTACTCCTTCTCCTGGCTGTGTCTCTTCGCCAGCGCGGCCGACGAGCAGAGCTACCAGCAGCACCCAATTCACGACGAGTTTCGGCAGCAGTACGCGCGCTACTGGGAAAAAGTCGTGATTTACGACGCCGTGGGCAGTGCTATAACGCCCCATTAGAAATCAGGGAGCTACTGGCCGCATCACCGACGAGGCCAAGGCTCTACTGCAACACACCACGTGGCGCGTGGCCGAAATTACTCATTGCCTGGGCTTTGCCTACCCCCCCTATTTTACTAATTTCTCCGAGAAGCAGACTGGCCTTACCCGACCAACTACTCTGGAAACGACACCACAAACGTAGACCCTACCCCTAGCTGACTGTGCACGACAATGGTACCGCCCGCATTTTCCACCATTTTCTTCACCATATACAAGCCAATACCCGAGCCCTCGACGTGGTCGTGCAAGCGCTGAAACATGCCAAAAAGCCGAGACTGCTGGTGAGAATTCAGGCCCAGGCCGTTGTCCTGCACTTCGAGCACCACGGTGGTGCCGTGGCGGTGGCAACGCAGCTCTACCACGGGCGGGCGGTCTGGCGCCTGGTATTTCACGGCGTTGCTGAGCAGGTTGTACACGATGCTGCGCAGGTTTTTGAGCGAAAAGGAAACCGTGGGGCACGCCTGCACCGCCACTGTAAGCTGGGCGCCAGCGGCCGCCAGCACCGGAGCCAGGTCGAGGCGCACGTGCTCGACCAGCGCGGCCAGGTTCACGGGCTCGGGCACTTGGGCATGGGCCAGCTGAAGTTTGGAGATATCCGTGAGCTGCACAATGGTGAGCTGAAAGCGCTCGATTGCCTTATGCATCATGGCCAGTAGGGACTGCACGGGCTCAGCTAGCTGGGTTTGGATGGGTAATTCTACCTGGAGGGCCATAAGCAAGCCCTCGATGTTGGAAATAGGCGCTTTGAGGTCGTGCGAGGCGGTGTAGATGAAGTTGTCTAGGTCCCCGTTGGTACGCACCAGCTGCTGGTTGCTGGCCAGCAGCTCTTGGTTGGTGCTGCGCAGCTCTTCGTTGCTGCACGCCAGCTCTTCATTTAGTCGATGCACGTTGGCCTCGTTGAGTTGCTGCGCCTGCTGGCGGGCTAGTACTTGCTCCGTCACGTCGGTGGCTACTTTCACGATGGCCGTGATGTGCCCCTGCTCATTGCGCAATGGGTGGTACAGGAAGTCGACGTACACCGTGGCCAGGTGGCCTTGGCGGTATACATGCAGTGGCACTTCGTGGGCCAGGTAGGGCACACCCGTGCGCATCACTTCGTCGAGCAGCTCCTTGAAGCCCTGATTGCGGGTTTCGGGCAGCACTTCGAACAGGGGCCGGTTCAGGACCTGCTCGGCCGAGAGCCCCCAAATGGCTTGCAGGCCGGGGTTGCACACTTCTACCACGTAGTCGGGCCCGGTGAACACGCCCATGGCTACGGGCGCCTGCTCGAACACGGCCTGGAGCTGCTGCTGCGCGGCCAAGTGCCGGCGGGCACTTACCTGGGCGCTTACCTCGGTGGCCAGCACCGTCACGCCGGTTACCCGGCCGCTGGGGCTGCGCAAGGGCTGGTACACAAAATCCCAGTACAGCGTGTCGCGGTGCCCATTGCGCACCAGCACCGAGGGCATCCCGGAGGCCTTGTAGGGCTGGCCCGTGCGCACCACCTCGTCGAGCAGCTCCTTGAAGCCCTGGTCACGGATTTCGGGCAGCAGCTCAAATAAGGGCGTGCCCACGGTTTGGGTTGGGGTGCGGCCCCACAACGCGCACACCGTCGGGTTGGCCAGCTCAATGACGTACTCCGGCCCCTGCAAGACGGCAATGGCCAGAGGCATCTGCTCAAACAACTCGTGCAGCCGCCGCCCCTGCATTTCGGTTTCGGCCAGCGAATAGTTTAAGGCCAGGGTGCGCTCGGCCACGCGGATTTCCAGCTCGTCGTTGAGCCGTTGCTGCTGGCCCTGGGTGGTAAGCAGGGCGGCATTGGTGGTCCGCAAGCCCGCATTCACGCCTTGCAGCTGGCTGTTGGCGGCGGCCAGCTGCTCGTTGAGGTCCTGCACCTGCTGGCGCGTCTGCACCAGCTGCGTTACCTCAGTGGCTACGGTTATCACGCCGGTAATCTCGCCCTGCTTGTCGCGCAGGGGCTGGTACACAAAGTCAAAAAAGGGCGTCTCCAAGCTGCCCGTTGCCACGTTTGGGGCCGCGTGCTCGCGGGCAACTACCGGCTGCCCGGTGCGCAGCACGCTTTCAAACAAGGCGCGGTGGCCTAGCCCCGGCACTTCGGGCACGGCTTCGAGCAAGGGCTTGCCGAGGGCTTCTTCGGGCGGCTTGCCCCACAGAGCGAGGATGGCTGGGTTGGCGGCTTCGACCACCAGGTCGGGGCCGCGGGCGATGGCCAGGGCCACGGGCGCTTGCTCCACCACGCGCTGTAGCTCGCCCCGCTGGGTTGCGGCTTCGGTGCGGGCGGCCTGCTCGCGGGCCTGGCTGGCGCGCATGGCTTCAGCTTCAGCGCTGCGGTCGGGGGTAGGCTCGTCGACAGCGAAGCTCACCAGCAGCAGGTCCCCGCAGCGCTGGGCCGCCAGGCGAACCTGTTGGTCGAGCCCGTCGTGCGGGTAGTTGAGCTGGTAGCGGCTGGCCTCGCCCGTCTCGAACACGTGGCAGTAAAAGGCGAAAATGCCGGTGGCCAAGGCGTGGGGCAGGTGGGCGAGCAAGGTGCCGCCCGGCTGCTCGGGCAGGCGCATAAGGCGCTGGCCGGCCGGGTTGAGGTAGTCGAGGGAGAAATCCTCAATTTCCTCCCCATCGAGCTGATACACCGGCCGCAGCAGGTTGATGGCCGTGAGAGATACCTCCAACAAGGGCTGGAGCAATTCGGCAGGAAAGGTGGGGGCCGCAACTGGCGGCGGGAGAACAGTAGGCATGACAGCAGCGCAAGAATGCAGGCTGAGCGGCCCAATTTTGGGTAACCCAAAAAACAAACGGTGAGAAATCTTCTCTGTGCAAGACCAAACACAATCGAAAACTCGGATGCTCTGAACTTACACTTCAACGGAATAAAGCCCGCGATACCTGTAAGGTACGCTTATTTGCGCCCGAAACGAGAATGCTGTCTACTACAAGCTTGTTGGCGCTTGGGTTGCTGCACTGCTGCCCGGCGCTACGGCGCTGTCAGACTGGCTACGCGGCTACCCCCCTTGTTTTCCAACGCTTGAGC
>CALMOO010000203.1:0-1671 GCA_937871705.1 uncultured Hymenobacter sp. | reverse complement strand
ATCCGGCTGTTTCTGTGCTTAGCGTACCGATGGTCGTGCCCATTAGTTTCTCACCGAAGGCCAGCACGTCATGTAGCAAATCGGCCATTTTCTGAGAGGAAATCAGGCTGGCCCACTTAGTTTCTAGATGCAGCCGCGCCGGCGCCACTCATCCGCCACGCCAAGGTGCTCCTAGGCTACTTGGAGGCCCGGCCAGAGTCGGGCGCCGGCGTTGACCGCGCGCTGCTCGATGCCACCATCAACAAGGTGCAGGGCCGCCGTGCCAGCCCGAGCGGGGCGACTGGTACGCCCGCGGTATGTACCAGGAGGGTAGTGACCAGTGCAAGTATCACGTCGAGCAATACGGTCACCCGCCCAAGTTTGGCTTCAAGGACGTGATAAATGAGTGGAAGGCCGAAGAGTGGAACCCCGAAGAGCTGCTAGCCTTGTATAAGAAAGCCGGCGCTAAGTACTTCGTGTGCCTGGCCAACCACCACGACAACTTCGACCTTTACCAGAGCACCCATCAGCCCTGAAACTCGACTCGCCTAAGTCCTAAAAAAGACTTAGTGGGTGGCTGGGCCAAGGCCCCCAAAAAGCAGGGCCTGCGCTTTGGCGTCAGCGTGCACGCCGCCTACACTTGGAGTTGGCTCGAAACCAGCCAGCGCGCCGACAAAGCCGGGCCGCTGGCCTGCGTGCCCTAGCCCGACCCTATGTACTTCGACGATACTGCCCTGCCGCGGCCCCCAGCGCCCAGGGGCTTCAACAAGGGCAAGGGCAAGCTTTTTGGGGCCGCGGACATCCGCTACGTTACGAAAGGCAATGTACTGTTCGTCACAACTCTGGGCTGGCCTGCTAGCGGGCGCCTGCTGCTCAAGGCGCTGGCCGCAGGCGGGCCGCACTACCCCGGCAAAGTCAAGCGGGTAGAACTGCTGGGCGCGCCGGGCAGCCTTAAGTTTGAGCATTCCAAGGAAGGACTAAGCGTAGTGCTACCCCCCCAAAAACCCAATGCCATTCCCTCGCGCTCAAGATTATACCGGCCTAGCCACGCTAACCCCAGCACAAGGAAGGCTTCCCGTGCATGGTACTACGCCCTACCCCCTATGCATACGCCGAGTGGGAATTTGGCGGCTACTCTGCGGTGAGCACGCATGACCTGGCTGCTTACTACTACTTATTTTACCTGTTTTCATGGCCCGTATCTTTTCCTTACTGCTAGCCAGCATTTGCCTTATAGCCCAAGCAGCAGCCTCTCGGCCGCTACCCCCGGCAAAGCAGCCGTATAGCGCCTACTTGTTTGCGTACTTCACCGGCAATGACAAATCGGAGGAAGCTATTCGCTTCGCCCTCAGTGCCGATGGCTACCACTACGTGGCGCTGAATGGCGACCAGCCTATTATCAACTCGGCTGCCATTAGCCAGACGGGCGGGGTGCGCGACCCGCACATTGTGCGCGGGGCCGACGGCAAAACCTTCTACATGGTCGCCACCGACATGGTGTCGGCCCAGGGCTGGAATTCGAACCGAGCGATGGTGCTGCTGCGCTCCACCGATTTGCTGCACTGGACGTCGAGCGTAGTCAATATCCAGCAGAAGTACCCCGGTCAGCAGGACCTGCACCGGGTCTGGGCTCCGCAAACCATCTACGACCAACAGGCCGGCAAATACCTGATTTACTTTTCGATGCAGCAC
>CALMOO010000202.1:12016-18731 GCA_937871705.1 uncultured Hymenobacter sp. | reverse complement strand
CGCCTAAACTTGGTCATTATCGTAGGAGTTACCTGGCCGGTTGAAGCTCACCAGCACTTGGGCTTTTGCGATGCGGGTATGGCAAGCTAAACTGGCAGGTTATCGAGCACCAGCACATGGCCCCGGCGCAGGGTAGGGGCTAGGCATCGGCCCACGTGAAGAGCGAAACTATGTTTGTTCAGGGGCTGTTGGAGGAGTTGCAGAGCCCCGAGCCCGCGTATGCAGAGCGATCAATAAGCGTAAAGGAGGAGCCCCGCCGTAGCGGCACCGCCCCTTTGACGCGTTGCCCACCCACGGCTCGGCCGTGGGTGCGGGCGTAATCCAGGCTCGTCTCATTCAGAAAATGTTGGCGACGTCGGGGCGAGTACTAACCTGTTCGACATGAGCCTGGCGTACGCGTTCGGTGTCGCGCTCAGCGGCGTGAGAATTTTTTTCGCCGCAGCTGATGTTTGTCCAGCACCTGCCAGAGGTAGGTCTGGCCCATGGGCCGCCCTCCGCTAGCCTGCTAGGCCTGGTTGAGCTCGGCCAGCGTAATGTTGGGCTGGTGCGCCACGTAGGCTACCAGCCAGGCTTGGGTGTCGGCGTCGAGGGCCCGGCTACCGCTCGCCGGTTTAGGTACCAGCGGGCCAGTATGCCGCTACTGGTGGACCAAGTTCTAACGGAGCAGCTCACGCCGAAGCGCCGAGCGACGGCGGCCTTTTTGCCCCCTGGATCCTGGCAGGCCGCCACACGGATGCGTAAATCAAGCGAGCGAGTACGGGTTCCTAAACGCAATAAAAACTAGCAGCTAATAGTGATTTAACCGTTTAAAAATTCTCTATATAGGTATCAATCTGTCGGTGTACACCATCTCTATCAATATAAAATCTAGTATTGATTGCTCAATATTTATTTGCTGTGTAAAACCAGAATCTTTTAACTCTGTTAATAATTCGTACCCGCTGAGTGTACTATTATGGAAGTAGAGTAATAACTTTTCCCAGCCGGACATCTCTTTTTCGACAACCTTATCTTCTTTTATCTGAGTTATTATATAATAAGGCTCGCTATTGTTTAGTTCAAAATTATGTTTATACAAATTTCCTTTATTAAGAATTTTTAAACCCCACTTGGTCTGCGTAATGTATACGGAAGGCGCAAGTGTAAGAGGACGACTTAGGAACTCTTGCCGAGAACTCTTCTCGAGCATACTATATATTCTCTGCTTATGCAACCAATAATCTTTATTAATAAAATTCTTGCATAGCTTTTTATTTTTATCAAGATTATATACATTACGCACATAATGTGAGATGGATTGATTACTCAAAATATTAATAATACTTTTAATTATACTAATTTTAGTATTTCCTTCTATTTTCGCATAAATACCCTTTTTTCTTAATATAGCTTGTGTGCGGGCAAAATCAGGTTGATTGTCAATGTCATGTTTTAGTATAGGGTTAGGTACTGCAAATTCATGATCTACTACTTTTGCAATACGCTTATAGTAGTCAGGAAATTCATATTTAAGGCGCAATTCTACTTGCTCACA
The DNA here is from genome assembly GCA_937871705.1 of uncultured Hymenobacter sp. Classification (GTDB taxonomy): domain Bacteria; phylum Bacteroidota; class Bacteroidia; order Cytophagales; family Hymenobacteraceae; genus Hymenobacter. Next base: position 17,197 of record CALMOO010000202.1, on the reverse strand, counting down.
TGCAATCGGGGATCTTTTGGTAGCGCCTAATAAATGGATATATTTCTGGAAAATGGGAACTGCGTGAAAATTTAAAACCTCTTTAGAATCATAGCTTAGATCCGGAATAACATAAGTAATTTTCTTATTTGATTTTTCAGATAAAATGTGTAGTAATAATTGCTCTAATACAATATTTATAGAGCCTATATGACAATTTAACTTTAATTCATCTATATTATCTTTAATTATACCTATTGCAGTCATGGCATAAGAGGAAATAAAATCCACATCTGTACCACCTAAAACCCCAGCATTGAGGGCCTTGAAATCATTAGTTGAAGTAGAAGATACAAACGGTTCAGGTACATAGCCGATCGAATCACATAAATACAAAAGCGAATTCTTATACAGCTCATCATGTTCTAACTCTGGGCTTTGCGCTACAATAGCTGCTTGAGTGATAATAGGTTTGAAAGCTTCCCAAATAAACACATCACCATCAACATGCAGGAACTTATTTTTTTGAATACTATATGTATACAATTTAGGAAGAGCCCATAAGACGGGAGGATAATCACTAAATTGGTCTAACGCAGTAGACACATTAGTGTAAGGTAATCCTAATACATCTATAAGTAAGTTCTTGCCAGCTGTATCTGTTACCAATTCTACCTCATCATAGAAGCGGCGTAAGAGTAAGCAACTCAGCGCCATACTGAAATAATGGTATCTTTTATGTTTCCATCCCCCATTTTCACGCCCCTCTTTTATTGGACCACTTTGCGAGGGTAAAGACCAATAGCTTTGCACTATTCTCATAAGGGAAACCCATTAAGCGGCTTGATTCCTAATATATACTTCAGGAAGAGGTAACCGCTGCGAACACAAAATTAAGATGAACTGTGTTTAAGTACAAGAGTTTAGGCTGGGTGGTCTAGCTAGAACGGACGGTGAGAATTCTTAACTGAGATGGTCGGGTAGGAATAGACACGGAGAAAGTAACTTTCCCCTATCATGGAAGCAGGAGAACCGGCCGGTAAATGGCAATAAATTAAGTACGACGCGACCGTTTGGACGGAGGCAGCCCGCCGCGTAACCCAAGATAGGCAGGCAACGACGCGGGTTGCGTGGGCGCTGGGCATAAGCGAGGCGCTACTCAGGCGCTGGGTGCTCGCCGCACGGGCGCCAGCAGCTCGCCCAGCGGGTAGCGAGGTGCTGGAACAAGAGCCGCGGCGGCTTGAGCAGCAAGCTGCACGTGGTGGCCGACGCCCGCGGGCCGGGCGCTTCGTGCGCGGTTGCCTGAGCGCGGGCCAGTGCCACGACGCGCCGCAGGCCCTGCCGCTGCTCGGCGACTTGGCCCCGGCCTATCTGATTGCCGACCGCGGCTACGATGCCGACCCGTTGGTCGCCGCCCTGGCTGGCCGCGGCACCTGCTTCGTGATTCCGCCGCGTCGCAAGCGCCGCCAGCCCCACGCCTACGACCCGGTGCGCTACGCCCAGCGGCAGCCCGTTGAGCGGCTTTTTAGCCGCCTCAAGCAGTTTCGCCGCCTGGCCACGCGCTACGACAAGTTGGATACCCATTTTCTGGCCTTCATTCACCTGGCGGCAACCGTCCTGTGGCTACGTGACTGTTAACACTTCTTAGAAGCTGTTTGAGTTAACTGAAAGTCCTTTTAGAACGGTCATGCTGCACAAATAATTGAGCGCCCGCGCTTTGCCGGGCTTGACGGAGATGCGGGCGTCGGGGTCGGCGGGGCTAAAGTGCGTCTTATTAGTGTGTTGTTAAATAAATAGGGCAAAACCTCCGACTCGCAAGCCAAGCAGCTAGAATGCTACTGATAGGGGTCGCACTAGATTAGGAACGGAAAACAACGGTAAGCCCACTTGACTACCAAACACGAGCTACTTTGTCTCACCAAGTCAGTCATTCAGGCTGCAATGAGCCGTTGATACGTGAGATGAGCAAAAGCTACACGCCAGCCTGGCCATAACCTGCTTTTCTCAAAAACCGCCTTGGTATCGTTTAAACGTGCGTTTTCTGAGACATTCCGCCCCGCCGAAATTTGACCGCCCGGCCTTAGCGTTGTTTTCCGTTCCTACTCTAGTGACAGGGCTTACGCATCAAAAGCAGCAGCGCCTTTTTCACGGGCACAGGTTAAGAGTTGGGTCATATAAGCATCATTCCAGCCCGCGTTTCGTCGCCGGGCCCGCAGACTTCCCGGCTGGTGCTTTCCTTACTGCAACAGGTTGAAAGCCAGCTTGCGCAAGACGGCGAAGCTGCGCGTGGCGACTTGGTCGCGACTGCGGGCGTCGTCCTCGCGGAAGACCACATCGAGTACCCAGTGCAGACTGTTTTCAATTGCCCAGTGGCGGCGGATGGCCTCGATAAGCACCGCTGGGGCATCCGGGCAGCTGGTCAGGTAGTAGCGGATCTCGGCCTGGGTGCCCGGTTGGTGCTGCACGTGGCGAATCGTTTCGACGGCGATTAGGGCCCGCAAGCCAGGCCAGTCCTGCAGGGCCGCTAGCTCCTCGGCCAGCGGCAGCACCCAGGCCCGGCGCCGGACCCAGCGCCCGTGCCGGCAGTCAAAAGCGTCGTAATCGGGGGTATAGGTCGCCCCGCGGTCGAAACAAGCGGTTTTACAATAGGCCACCACGGCACGGTGGCACCGGCCCTGATTGCCTTTCAAGGCCAGGAGATAATCGGCCTGCTGAGCGAGCAGTTGCCGGGCGATGGCGTGCTGGCAGCCTAAGGCATCCAGGGTTACAATCGTATTGGTTAAGCACAAGCTGCTAAGCAAGAGAGGAATAGCCGTCAGCTCTTGGCCTTTCCCGGCTACGGCTACCTGCCCTAAACTCAGCCCCTGCTGCGTGGCGAAGGCGCTGACCACGTGCAACGAGGCTTGGGCCTTGCCGCGGTCAAAGGAGCGACGCACCGTCTTGCCATCCACGGCGACCACTTCGCGCGGTAAGGGCGGCGCGGTGCTGGCCATCCACTGCCGGAAGCACTGTTCCAGCGCTTGGGGGTCCACCAGCGAGAACACGCGCCGAAACGTATCGTGGGAGGGAGTCCCGTGCGGCAAATCCAGGAAAGAGGTCAGCCAGGCGTACTTCAGGCGCCCGTAGTGGGCAATATCTACCCACGTTTCGGCCCCGGCCACCACGGCACACACCGCGATAACGAGCAGATTAAGCAAGCGGTGCCGGGTACGGCCGGCACAACGCGGGTCAGGCAAGGTAGCAAACGAAGCAACTAGATGGCTGAGCATAAAGACCTTGGTAATGCCTAAAAAGGCAAAGGTCTGCGCCTAATACACTAGCTGTTATTTGATGCGTAAGCCCTGTCTATCGAGTATGAAGAAGCTGGCAAATCAACCCAAGCGCTAGCGGAATCTCTCTTAGACCAGCTCTGTGCGGATTATAATACTGAAATGGGCGTCTATGGCTTTGAATTAGCTCCTGCTGATGCAGAGGAACGTATGTATCCGCTGTTGCAATAACTTCCCCAGCGCAAGATACTAAGTACAATTCCTAACAAACAGAGCAGTAAAAGTAAAACTATTACTTTTACTAGATTTGTTTCACGTGATTCCTTATGTAAAGGGACGAAAGTAAGAATAAGTGCTGGTAGTGATTAGGTGGCTATTCTTGCTTTACTTCTATTCTATTACTTCCTGCTGTAGCTGATTTGCTCACCGCTTGCTGCATAGTGGGACAGTACCTGACCTATTTTGCCTTTATGTGGCTCTTCGACCGTCTATTCTCCCGCTCACCAGCTACGGATTGCTCGCAGCTGCTCCACGCGCTGCTAGCCGAAGCAATTGTTATAGGGCTATTGCCCAGAGATGTACAAAATGCCCAAGAGATGCTAGACGATGATGAACTCATCCTCTGTTTTGAGATTATCGCCAACCAGTTCGATAGCTACGATATCGAAATAACGTCGGCGTTTTATGACTTACTGGCTGCTACCGGGCAATGTCTTAACGTAGCCCCGCGCACTTACTGTTTTAACCAGGAACTCATCCGTTCCTCTACCCATATCCCCAAACCAGTTAGACAGCAGCTAGCATCCCTAATAGCTAGCTTACAAGGTTGAGCTTGTCACGTTTCTTAAACGAAGGTTGGCAAACGTTATAAGCTCGTCTATAGGCAGATGGTAGAGGAGGTTCTAGTTAAGATTATAAAACTGCGAGAAGTTGGCACTGATAGCCGCTATACGGCACAACCAGCGGGTGGTCTTGCCGGGCATGTTTGCTAAAAGAGTGCTTAGGGAGAGGCGGAAGGTAATATTGAGACGTATTTAGACAGCTCCCGACGCATGACCCCTTTTCTGTTGGATGAAAATTCAGCCATTGGCTTAGTAATCAATGGGCTTGGTTTTTTGCTCTTTGCTCCCTTGTACATTGGCCTGTTGGTTAAGCTGCTGGCTCGGGGGCCTCGCAATCTTAAGTGGGGCCTAATCCTTGCCGTCGGGCTGGTTTTTATATGGTTCGGCGCTAGTTGGGAGGGTCTACTGCCGATAGCGTCTAATTATTACCTTTTTATCTTCACTTTTCCGCTTATCGTGGGTCTTATTCGGCTACTTATACTGAAGCTTTCGGGTAAGCCGCCCCGACCCTAGCCTTCGTCCTGGCCCAGGATACTCAATCTGCGACAGGCTTCATGGGATAGTACAGTAATGAGGTAGTCTAGCTAAGTAGGACATTTTAGCCTAGTAAGTCTCAGCAAGAGGAAGCTAGGAAAGGCCGGCAGGCGCATCTTGAGGGGGCTCAGAAAGGCCCTTACTGAGTAAGTGGCTCAGAAAGTCTTTGCCAAGTGCATTTCCAGCGCGCGGAGGGGAGCAGTAACGCCCAAACTGCTGCGTCCGTAAGGTGCACCTTTCTGCACCTGGGCTAACTAGGTAGGCGAGCGCACCTGACTACTCGCTGGCTTGGCTGGTTAAGCAGTTGGCGCCCGACTGCGAGGTTATAGCGCGCCTGAGCCTGAGCCGATGAAGCCCTGTCCATCGGCCAGGGCTCAGGTGACTGGAAAGTATTCCCTAGTGCTTACTGCGCGAATATTTTGTCGTGATGCGCGATGCCCCACTCCGTCAAGGTGTGAATGATGGTTTGCAACGTTTTACCGTGCGCCGTCAACTCATACTGCACCGTGATGGGCTGCGTGGCCAACACCGTGCGCTTGACGAGCTGATTGAGTTCG
>CALMOO010000202.1:0-12006 GCA_937871705.1 uncultured Hymenobacter sp. | reverse complement strand
CAACAGGTCCGAGAAGCGCCGCTCGGTGTAGTAGCACATGGACGAGATAATGGGAATCTTCCACTTACCATTGAGAATGTCCATCGAATCTTGGACGGCGCGCATGGCCCGTTGGTGTTCTGGGGTCTGATTGCGAGTGCACTGCATGAGGGAGGTGGTTACGGTGGGGTTACGAGGTTACCCCGTGGTTACTGTTACTTTTTGTTACAAAGTTGCTACGGGTAACCTTGTCATCCTAGCTTTGCAGCTCCATTTTTCAATTGAATCAAAAGATGAGCAAGCTCCAAAACAAAGTAGCCGTAATTACGGGCGGCAATAGCGGTATCGGGTTCGGTATTGCCCAGGCATTTAAAAACGAGGGGGCCAAAGGCGTTATCGTTGGCCGAAATCCGGAGACGCTAGCCAGTTCCGTGGCGCAGCTCGGCGCTGATTTCATCGCCCTCAATGCCGACGTGACCAACCTGGCCGACCTGGAAAGAGTGTTCAAAGAAACGGCCGAGAAATTTGGTAAAATCGACGTGCTGGTCGCCAATGCAGGCGGAGGAGCGGTCGGAACGGTGGAAACGCTGGGCGAAGCCGACTTTGACAAAACCATTGATTTGAACCTAAAAAGCGTCTACTTCACGGTTCATCACGCGCTGCCCTACCTGAATGAGGGGGCCTCTATTATTCTTGTCGGGTCCAATGCCGCTCATCGGGCGTATCCGAATTTTACGCTTTACGGGGCGGCCAAAGCGGCAGTCATCTTTTTTGCCAAAGGCTTTTCCAGCGACCTGCTAGGCCGAAAAATTCGGGCCAATGTCATCACGCCGGGCACCACGGACACCCCCGCCTTTGACAAGTTTGTTCCTGCCGAACAACTAGAAGGTCTGAAAACACACTTCGCCGCAGAAATGCCGATAGGCCGAATCGGGCAACCATCGGACATTGGTAAAACGGCGGTTTTCCTGGCTTCGGATGATTCGTCGTTTATGCTGGGGGCTGAGTTGCTCGTGGACGGTGGCATGACCTATTTAGCTAAATAATTTCTCCCACGGTGAATAAGGTATTTTCTGCCAAGCACATACCTCGTACCAGCAAACCAGTAACCTACTTTTTAAGATGAGCAAGGTAGAAAATAGCGCCGCACGCTACGCCATTATCGGCTTCGGCCCTATCGGCCAGGCCCTGGCTAAGGCATTTGCCCGCAACGGCATCAACGTAGCCGTGGCCACCACGCGCGACCCAGCAAGCTTTGCCGCCGCTGCGGCCGCCATCGGCCCCGAGATTATGCCCACCACCCTGGCGGAAGCTGTCAAGGCGGATGTCCTGTTTTTAGCAGTGCGTTTTGAGGCGCACCCGGCGGTCGCCCAGGCGCTGCCTACCTGGCAGGGCAAGACCATCGTCGATGTAACCAATGCCTACGGCGTACCCCTGGAGAAACTAGGCGGCCAGCCTTCCGCCAAAGTCGTGGCGCAGGCCTTCACGGGGGGCAAAGTGGTGAAGGGGTTCAACCATTTGGGCGCGGCCATCCTGGGCCAGGACCCGGCCGTACAGGGTGGCCGGCGAGTGGTGTTTCTGGCAAGCGACGAGGACGAGGCCGCGGCGCAGATTGGGGCGCTAGCGGAACAGCTCGGTTTTTCACCCGTCCAGCTCGGGGGGCTTGCGGCCGGTGGGCTGCTGGTGCAGGCGCACGGCAACAGTTGGGGGCACTTGATATTTAAGGACCTGGTCAATTTCAAGTGATGCGTCATGCGCGCAACCTTTACTGCGCACCCGCCTAGCGGACAACAGGAATAGGGCAAGGGCCCCGCTCGGATTTTCCAGCGGGGCTTTTTCCTTCTTAAGAGCTTGAGAAGCCTGCATGGCCAATGAACCGGCCTGTCCTAGTACTTTTTGAATAAAAGCAAGGAAACAGCTAGTCTGACACGAGCCTATTTCCTTGCTTTTATTCAATTACATAATGTTAGTTACTGGACACACCTCGGAAAAGTGGTATGTTTGAAGCTGCTCGGCTACCGTGTCCAGTTTGGTACTTTGTTGCCATAAGCATTGCTCGTATGAGTTACGATTTAATGGTTTTCAGCCCAGAGGCTGCTCCCAAAACGAAGCCTGAGTTTATGGTTTGGTATGATACTCAAACGGAATGGGCAGAGGAGCACACCTACAATGACCCGTCTATAGCCACTTCTGCGCTTCAGTCCTGGTTACAAGAAATGGAGCAGACATTTCCGAATATGAATGGTCCTAACGCGACCGATGACCATACAAGTGCTTACGAAACAGACTATAGTATTGGCCGCGTGGTTATCTATGCCGCCTTTAGCTGGTCCTTGACAGGGGAAGCAAACGAGACAGCTCATCGGTTAGCGCAGAAGCATCAAGTTGGCTTTTGGGACCCTAGTTTTGAGGGCCCTATACTACTTCCTGAAAACGGCGAATTGAGGCCAATGGAAGAAATTGACAAGCCGAATACAGCCACAGAGAAACCCTGGTGGAAATTGTGGTAGAAGATGGCAGAGATGAGCTTTTTTACGTGTTGCAAACGACGGTGGCTGTTGCAGAACTCTGGACCGGGTACTCAGTGACGCCTCAGTCGGCCAAAATAGGCCAACCCCACCTTAACTCGAGGCTTTCAAGCGCCCTATTAGTAAGACAGCCTGCTTCCGAGCTACCCGGAGAGTTCTGCAACAGCCACGACGGATTAAGTAATGTGACAAGTCTCCCGCGCTTTGCAGGACCGCGTTAATCACACCAGGTGGGCAGGTCGGGCTCGTGCGCAAAGGCAAAAAGGCGTTCTAACTGGGCCAGCGTTACGCGGTCCGTCGACAAGGCCAGTGTGGGCAATTCCCGGCGGGGTACCCAGCGCACCCCCGCCGTTTCCGACGTGTCGTCCTGCAACGTGCCGCCTACTACGCGGCAGCGCACAAACGCTTTGTAGATGTACCAAGGCTGGGGTGGGTGGGCATGATGTTTCTTGTCCAGCAAGGCCAGCAAGCGCACCGCCTCCGTGTCGAGGCCCGTTTCCTCCCGCACTTCTTTGACGGCCACCTCAAAGGGGGTGTAGCCGATGTCGGCCCAGCCCCCGGGCAGCGACCACCGGTTTTCGTCCAGCTTTTCTTGCACGAGCAGGATCTCGTCGCAGCCCCGGAACAGCACGGCCCGGATGTCTACTTTGGGGGTGGGGTACCCCGTCTCGCCTGCAAACAGCGTCTGGAGCTGCGCCACCGGCTCGCCCGTTAGGCCCGCCAGTAACTGCAGGCTTAAGGCGTGCACTTCGGTGTAGCGTTCGGCATCAAAGGCGTTGGGGGCGTAGGCCAGGCCCGCTTGGGCTAGGGCCTGCAGGCGTTGGGCAATGCCTAACCAATCAGGGGGAGGGGTTGTCATGGAAACGGCAAGGGGTGAGCAACGGTGGGCGTTGGGGAAATGAACAGGCTACTGGCCGCTGCCTAGTGCTGGCAAGTTCCCTGCAGCCTAAGTAGGCGAGAGCAAGGGGTGAAAAGGAGCACCTGGGTTTTACTCCCTAGTACCCTAGCAACAGCGTAGAAGGATGAGCAGCTAGCAGTACTGCCATCCTGCCCACCAAACGAAAGTACGGCAGCCACTACGTGGGGCTAGTGCGGGACACTCGTGCAGGCAGTCGCCTAGCGGTACCCTCGACCACGAAGCTATGAACTACCAAGGGGAGGGAGTAGCTCCTCAAGTAAAACCTGGTGACAGCTAGAATCTCGGTAAACAAGCAGTATGTTTACCGAGATTCTAGCGTTGTTGCCTGCTTTATGCCCCTTAATCTACGTTCCGCTCTCACGCGCTCTTGTGCCTACGCGCCCTGCCCGAGCAGCTTTCAGACGAGTGACCTGCGCCGCCTCTACTGCTGCGACTCCTGCAAAACCCAAGCCTTTCGCGCCGCTCGGCGCGCCCAGGCGGCCGCGAAGCAGGCCAAGGTCGCTAAGGCATCCCTGGCAGCACCAGCCGCCAGCTCGGCGCTTCCCGCCAGCGGGCCCTCCGAAGCGAGGGCCGAGCTCGCGCCCAGCCCCGTTCGCCCGCTGAGTTGGGGCCAGACCGTTACGGCGACGGCGGTGGGCACCGTGCTCGGCAAGCTCATCGAGCGCTTTGGGGAACGTGTCGCCGCCGCCTTTAAGCAAGCGCGCGTCCAGCCGCAACTCGGGGCCGAGACGGCGGCAGATCCGCTGAGCTGGTTGCCCGCCTCGTTGCTGACGCTGCCTGCCCCGCGGTGCTGGCAAGCCAGTCCGCTCTGGGCTACGCCTCAGAAGTGTGTGCAGCTGGCCTACTTCGGCCACGTGCTCTATTGGCAACCCACCCACCGGTGCTTGCTCTGGGAAATAGAACCTGGCCAGCTCTGGCTGCTCACCTCGGCCCACGAGCTGGCCTTGCTAGCGGAACTCGACCTGCCGCCCGCCGCGCTGGCCCCTCTGGAGCTCGAAGCCCCTTCGGCGTGGGCCCCGTTCCAGTACCGGGGCGGCATACCGCGGGATGTGGGTTAGCGCATTCCTTTCGCCTCTTTCTCCCGAGCGACCTACTTAACGGAAGCGCTCTCAACTTAGCCTATAGGCAATTAGAAGACTTTTGAGAAGGCTAACGGGATGCATACTGAGCTTCTAGAATTTCTGCTCTTAACTGTTTTGTTACAACCGCTATTGGCCCTGATAGAAAGGAGACTTTTGTGTTTTTAAACATTTAACATTCAAGCTTATAACATTAATTAAAGGGAACTTTAATTAATGTTATGAACGCCCTGGCTACCCACTATAGCTGAAGCCGCTGCTGCTCTGTTTGAATGACCTGCTGCAACTCTGCCTCCGTAGGTAGGTTAACTTGGTACTTGCTCACAAACACTTGTTCACTCAGGCCCGAGGTAGCATAGCGGACCAGTGTGTCGTTCTTCTGGGCACACAGAATGAGCCCTACCGGCGGATTATCGCCCGGGGTCATTTCCTGCTCCTTATAGTAATTCAGGTACACGTTCATTTGCCCGGTGTCGGCGTGGGAGAAAGCCCCCAGCTTGAGGTCCACCAGCACGTGGCACTTCAGAATGCGGTGGTAGAAGACCAGGTCGATGAAATAGTGCTCGTTGTCAAAGGTGATGCGCTTCTGCCGGGCCTCGAAGCAAAAACCGCGGCCCAGCTCTACCAAAAAGGTCTGCAAATGGTCGATAATCGCCTGCTCCAAGTCACTCTCCCGATAGCCGGACCGCTCCTCCAAGCCCAGAAACTCCAACACATAGGGGTTTTTGACCACGTCGGCCACCGTAAGCGGCTGCGTGCCGGCGTGCGCCGCCAGCACCGTGGCTTTATCGGTGGAGAGCCCGGTGCGCTCGTAAAGCAGCGAGTCCAAGGCGCGTTTCAGCTCGCGCACGGACCAGTTGTTCTTGACGGCCTGCACTTCGTAAAAAGCCCGATGCAGGGGCGTGTCGAGCTTGAGCAGCTCAATGAAGTGCGAAAAGCTGAGCCGGCTCAGCAGTAAGGTCGGCGCTAAGCCGGGCAGGGTATCTGACGGGGGCAATTGGTCAGACACTGTCTGACCAATTGCCCCCGCCGGTAACGGTACGCCGAGCTGCTGCCAGGTGGCCGCTTCATGCGCCAGCAAGGCGGGATAGGTCTGGTAGAACTGCCGGCACAGCTTGAGGTTGGTCAACGCCAGCCCCTGCACCCCGCGCGCCCGCAACGAGCGAGCTAGCTCCCCCAGTAAACGGTCGCCATAGGTCGCGCGGTCGCTGCCCTGCTGTTCGTATTCCACCAGGTACCAGCCGACCACCCAGTTGCGCGCCGTCAGCCAATAGTTGACCTGCTGCACGGCGGCTACCTGCGCGCGGTCATGAACGTGGGCAATCTGGTCGGTCAGCGTAGCGAGGGTGGCATCCATGGCAGCGTAAAAGTTAAGCTTGGGGCCCGGCAGGCAATAGGCGCTGCACGGTGGTGGCGTGAAACGCCTTTCCCCGCCGGGTGCGGTAGCTCGCTTCGTTGAGCTTCACGGCGATTTGCCACAAGGTCTGCCCTTTGGCGCGCAAGAGTTCCGCTAGTTGCGCCGCCTGTCGGTTAGCCTGGTGCTCACGGGCGTTGCGCTGCATAGCCGCCTGCCCCTGCGCAATCACGGTCGTCGTAAAATTCTGCGGGCTGCCCAACTGCGCGCCGCGGGCTTTCTTGGCGGTGAGCGCATCCTTCGTGCGCTTGGAAATGGTTTCGCGCTCGTGCTGAGCGATGACCGCGAATAGGCCGACGGTAAGGGTATTGGCGTCGGGCATATCGCAGCAGACGAAGTCTACCCCCGAGTCGCGCAGGGCGAAGATGAAGCCGGCGTTGCGACTCAGCCGGTCTAGCTTGGCGATGAGCAACGTGCTGCCCACGCGCCGGGCCTCCGCAATGGCGGCGAGCAACTGCGGGCGGTGGTTCTTCTTGCCACTCTCAATCTCCACGTACTCGGTCCCGAGCTGGGCTGGGTCCGGTACGAAAGCAAGCACCGCCGCCCGCTGCGCGTCGAGTCCCAGGCCCGAGGCCCCCTGCTTTTGCGTGGAGACTCTATAATAAGGAGTGTATGAGTTAGCAGCAGGTAGCACCGGCAGGAGGCGATTTGGTACAAACTCCCGCAAGTTACTGGATTTTACATATTGTAAACGCTCGTTTACAATATGTAAAAAAGCGCAACAGTTACTGGATTATCCCTATGAGAGGGTTGTTTAGGTCACTCACTATACTCCTTACTACCGCGTGAGCGCCATCCACCAAGGGCAGTCTGGCCTGGGGCTCGACGCTCAACAAGCCGCAGTGCAAGCCTTTGTGGCGTACTCTTTCCAACTGCTCACCGAGTACGTCGAGATTGAGAATGGCAAGAAGAACCAGCACCCGCAATTACTCGCAGCCATGTCCGAGGCCTGGCGGGTAGGCAGTACGTTGCTCATTACCAACCTCGACCGGCTCAGTCGTAATACCAGTTTCATCTTGACGCTGTGCGATTCTGAGGTAGTGCGACATGCCCGACGCCAGTACCTTTCCTTTACTGTAGGGCTATTCGCTGTTTTACTGTAGGGCTATTCACTGTCATCGTCCAGCACGAGCGCGAGACCATCTCGAAACGTACTAAGGATGCGCTCGTCGTGAAGAAGGCACGTGCAGCGGCGCTAGGTATGCCGGCTAATATGACCCCGGCAGCGATCGAGAAGAGTTTGAATATTAGGCAGGAGAATGCTCGTACTAAATCGCAAAACCAGCAAGCGGCTAGGCTTGGGAGGCTTTTGCAGGCCCAGGGGCATACATTGCAGCAGATCGCGCAGGAGCTGTATGAATAAGGCTACCGCACCTGACGGGGGCAGATGTTCTTTCCTATGTCCGTGCAGCGATTACTAAATTCGACGATGCATTAGCCCAAGGCAAAGACAGTTTTGACCCTTCAGTTAAGCTTTTCAGCAAACTCATGTCAGAATTTAAGCCTCGATCAGGCGTTTAACATTATAATTTAAACAACAGAGCCTTACGATTAAAAACAGTAACTAGCACCTGCTCTTCAGGCAAATATGAGCTTGGGTAGGTAGATCTTTTAATACATGAAAAAGAAACCTCAGTCAAAGGCTAGCTCTGCAGTCGGCTCATCACGTCAACCCAAGCTGAATGCATCTCCAAAACAGACGGGAGGTGGGGGTGGAATTTATGAGGAGAAGGCTATAGCCTACTTTTTGGCTCATATGCTAGCTGTCCAGGAGCCGTTATTACATCCAGCAGGCACGATTACACGAATAGATACTCAACGAGCTTCCGAACTGTACCCCCTAGATGATGTACTTCTAGAGGTTACTGCACAGGGCAAAACACATAGAGTTGCCTGCTCAATCAAAAGCAACCAACAGTTTACAAAGCAAGGATTTCCGTCTGATTTCGTCCGGAAGGCATGGGAACAGCTACTCACATCAACAAACACGTCTCTTGACTCAGATAACGACTATATAGGATTTATCACTGCTCCTATTGACCCAAGATATGCACAACAGTTGTCTGAACTGTTGCAGCAATCACGACAGCAGACTCCAGAAACACTTGCAGAAGAAATAAAGCTTAGTGGCCGGAGCAATGTCCAAGTACGAGCCCTTTACGATAGCTTCGAATGCCCCCCTGATTTAGCGGGTCGGTTTATTGCCGAAAGGACCCATACTGGCTATGGTCTAAGCCGCCTCATCTGCCTATCCTTTGACTTTGAGCAACTAGAGTCAAAGGATGAGCATACTGTCCTGAGAGTAGCGCAACATGCATTAGTATCCCCAAAAGCAGACGAGGCCAGAAGGTTATGGACTAGACTACGTAGCATATCATCTATCTTACGTCAACATGCTGGAAGCCGCACTAAAAGCCAACTAGTAGATGAACTACGATACGAGTTTGAACTAACAGGTTTTCCGGATCATCGTGCTGATTGGAAGCGCCTAAGAGCAGCCGCAGATAGTGCCGCTCGGCACATATCAATGCAGATTGGTGGACGCATAACGTTGGCTCGTACGGAGGAATTGGAGGAAGTACGGGCTGCCATGGAAACGAGCCGCATTGTAGTGTTGCAGGGTCCTTCCGGTGTTGGAAAGTCCGCGCTTGCTCGATTAGAATATTTAGCACGAGGAAATGAAGAACCCATCTTCTGGCTTGATGCAGAGCATTTACATGGTAAATCTCTGCTTTCGCTCCGAAGTGAATGGGGGCTTGACTACAGTTTACCTGAACTGCTAGCCAATATCACATCAGCAAAGGGATTATGTGTGGTTGACAGGCTCGATAAAGTATATGAAGACAATAATGTTAATGTATTCAGTTTAGTCGCAGAGTTAGCAGAGTTGCTCAAGGTAGCAGCCCCTTCAACACCGTGGAGAATATTGCTACCATGTGTAACCGAGGAATGGAGCCGGATTGAACAAGCCTTGCAACGGCAGGGGCTCACCGCATCAATATTTAAATCAGTCTGGATAGAATCACCTTCCTTCAGTGAACAACAGCAGATATGGAAGGTACTCCCTCAACTCGCCCCTTTGGGTGCCCGTGAGCATTTACGCGAAGTAATGTTGCGCCCTAAAATATTGGATACGCTAGCATATGCTCTTTCTGCTAGTGACCAACTTGACCAAGTACTTGGCGAAAGCACAGTTGCAACGCTGTGGCTAGATAAGTTGGTGCAACAGTCTCATGGAGTACAGAAGCGGGCTTGCGCAGAAGAGATAGCAACTCTACAGGCAGATACACTCCAAAATACGTTGCCCTTCGCTCAGTTACCCTCAGTACACTCAACAGCGGTAGATGAGCTGATTGAAGGACGTATTTGCATAAGAAGCAAGGACCTTGTAGGTGTATCCTTCGAGCACGACTTATATGGTGATTGGCTACGATTGCAGAAACTTCAGCACGAAGCAAATACTGGGCACCTTCTAGCATTTATGCAGGAAGAGCATCGTATAAGTTCTCCATCGTGGCATCGGGCAATACGTCTGTACGGAGCAACCCTTTTGGATAAACACCCGAGCCCTGGTCCATGGTGGGAGTTGTTTGAACAGTTCGGTAGTATTGAATCAGGAGAAACAGTCCAAGACAGTCTACTTGAATCTACATGGTACGCCGCAGAACCACTGGAGAATTTTTCGGCCTTATGGGAGTTGCTTACGGCAGATGGGGGGCGGCTTCTGCGTCGGCTTTTGGTGAGATTTCAATACACGGCTACACGCCCTAATGAGAGAATCATTGAAGTTGTGAGGGCGGAAATGCCTGAATCAGCGATATATGCTCCCACTTGGTATCGATTGCCACTGCTCCCGGAATGGATACCGATGATTGAACTGCTTTACACGAAACGTGATATCCTGCCAGCTGTGGCTTGGCAGGATGTCGCAGCAATTGTAGACCGTTGGCTACAAATCATGCCTACAGGAGGATACTCTGACTGGGCAGCATCGGTGGCAATTGCTTTAGGCGATGCTTTACTGAGGACAAGGAAGCCAAACCGACAGCTACGAGACGATGATACTACTCAAAAGATTTACACTGCAGTGCTCAGAGCTGCTCGGCTGAAGCCAGATGCGGCTGCAAGAATCTTACGTGAGGGAGCTGGTCTCGGAGCAGAGATTCCTGAACTTCCAGTTGAGATTAATGAAAATCAGTCTCTTTCGGGATTCAGACCCCATTATTCCCCTCCCCGACCTAGATGGGCGGAAGGCGGTCCTGCACGACGTGTTGATGAAGCCCTCCAGAAAGTTGCTGTCGGCGACAATGTGGGCTTGGTAGATTTAATAAAATGGGAGCCAGAACTCGCATTGGAACTGGCCACTGCTCTACTTATTGAGGAGCCAAAATCCAACGAGCTTGACTCATTTACTATCACTTATGGGTTAGAGCGTTTTAATAAATGGCCTGCTGCATTCTATCATAATGGGCCCTTCTTGCCTTTTCTAGAATACAATGAGCGTCAAGGGGTCGAATTGATTCTTCGATTAGAGAGGCGTGCGCTCGCTGGGTGGCAAGAGGAACGTCTTGGAAAACGTCGGGGCAATTGGACAGCTTTCACGCCAGATGATTCAGATGATGAGAGTTCGCCGCATGAACCTGAAGCGCCCGGTATGTGGCTGGATTTAATCACAGGCCCGCGCTGGATAGTTGGAGATGAGACCGTTTTCGGCTGGCATAGAGGTTTTTTTCCTTCTAGCGATGTAATGACCAGTGCCTTAATGGCATTGGAAAAGTACCTGTATGACAGGCTTGATAGCGGCATGGATGTAACGCCGTTGCTTGACTATCTCTTACAACAAGCCAGTTCCACCGCTGTGCTCGGCACCTTGGTAACGGTTGGCAAGCGTAATACAGAACTACTTGTAGGTGTCCTACTTCCTTTATTGGGCTCGCCAGAAATGCTATTTTGGGACTACGCATCATTAGGTCAGTCCAGTACCTATGTTGGCGCATTCTGGTGGGAAATACCACAAAAACAACTAGCTGCTCTACAAGAGTGGCGAAAGTTGCCACATCGTGATTATGTCTTACAGTACATTGCCAACAATTATTTCTTCCCACACGAAGTAGGAAGGCAGTTTTTTGCTGCGGCTCGATTACGCTGGCAAAGGCGAAAGGAATCCAGTCAGATCCCCGAGTATTATGAGAGGAGTATCGACTATTTCAATATTGATAATCACAAGTTTACGCAAGCAGAGGGAAAAGTGCTTGTTGAGTACCAAGAATCAGAAGCTAAGCAACTTGAAAGAGTTCGGCAGGAAAAATCTCAACGTCTAAATCTCATACTGCTTTCCCGTTACACGAAGCAGGACATACTAAAGGATACTGCTACACCTCTGCCTCACGACCAATTAGCAACACTATGGGGTGAAGTACTTTATCTGGAAAATTTGGATGAGGAAACACGAGCTTCCGCCTGGCGCTCTGACAGGTTTGCCGATGTTCTAATGGGTAGCGCAGCTATTTTTTTCCTGCGAGGGAGAGAATGGCTAATGCAACACCCAGAGATTGAAAAGTGGACAGTTGAGTTGCTGATTGTAGGCGCCCATTCAATTTGGGAGGGCCGGAATGATGAGCGAGACGAATTCTCAGGGCACACTGTTGGCTGGGACTCTCAAAACTTCATGGCGCAAGCACTGCCCACCTTATGGGCAGAGCAACTAGATGCTCCTGGCGTGCGCCAAGCAATAGGTCAAACGGCACTAGCTGCACCGTTTGAAACCGTGAAGTACTTGATGAGCCATGTAGCTACCCTGCGCAACACTAGTTTAATCAATGACAGCACCCGCCTAGCTCATCTACTGGTCTTACGGGCACACTGGGAAAAAAAATACTCTTAAGCAACATACGACGCACGTCGCATTGAAACAGGCGACAATGAAATGAATGCAAAAGATGAAGTTACAGAGTTGCAAGAACAACGTGATGCGTGGCTGTCAGCATTTATAGCTGGAACGCTGAGTTCCACTGTTCCCGACTTAAGTGCTCTATCAAAACCCCCCGAATTGCGTAGTTACCGTAAAAGAGCGTGGCAGCTACAGCC
>CALMOO010000201.1:8371-15460 GCA_937871705.1 uncultured Hymenobacter sp. | reverse complement strand
GGCCGTGCCGTCGATGGGCGGGGCAATGCCGTAGGCTTCCAGCTTTTCGCGGCCCGCTGGGGTCATCCAGTCGGTGGTCCAGGCAGGACTGAGCTGGTTGTGAATAACGACGTTGGCGTAGCCTTCGGCCAGCAGCCGCAGCCGGATGTCGGTGGCAATAACGTTCATGGCCGGGCAGCCCGAGTAAGTCGGCGTGATGGTGACGACAATTTGCTCGCCTTCCATCCCTACCCCCCGCACAATACCCAGGTCCAGAATGCTGAGCACCGGCACTTCAGGGTCGCTGATTTCTTCCAGCAACTGCCAGATTTTATCTTGAGTTGTTCGCTCCGTTTTAGCTGTTAGCTCGTTCATTGCTGCTTCCCTCATAAAAAAAGCTAATAGCTAACGGCCATCAGCTTAAAAACAAACCTACCACGTCAGATTGGGGTAAGTGCGTTGCATGTATTGCAGCTCGGCCAGCAGGTAGCCCAGGTGCTCGGAGTGGCGGCCCGCCTTACCCCCCGGCTGCGCGAAGGCGTCGGTAGGCACGGGCAGCGTGGCTTCGGCCAAGACGTGGGCCACGTAGGCGGCCACCTTCGCCTGAATATCGGCGTAGTCGGGTAGCAGGTTGGCGGCGTGCAGGCGTTGCTCCAGCGGGGTGGGGGTAGTGAGCTCGGCGGCGTAGCGCCAAAGCGTGCGCATGGCCTTTTCTAGGCGCTGGCGGCTTTCGGCGGTGCCATCGCCGAGGCGGATAATCCACTCAGCGCTCCATTTGCGGTGGTAGGCGGCTTCTTTCAGCGACTTCTCAGCGATGGCGGCGAGGTGGGCATCAGGTCCGGCTTTTAACTCAATAAGCAGTTCGTAGTGAAACACATCGAACAAAAACTGCCGCAGCACGGTGTGGGCAAAGTCGCCGTTGGGCTGCTCTACCAGCAGCGGGTTGCGGTACTCGACGGCGCTACGCAGGTAGGCGAGGTCGTCCTCGGTGCGGCCCCTACCCTCCAGTTCGGCGGCGTACTGGTAGTAGCTGCGCGCTTCGCCCAAGAGGTCGAGCGCGATGTTGGCCATCGCCAAATCCTGCTCCAGCACGGGGCCGTGCCCGCACCATTCCGAGAGGCGGTGCGCCAGAATAAGGCTGGTATCGGCCAGCTGCAACACGTATTGAAACACGAGCGGCTGCACATCGGCCGGGTAGCTGGGCGCGGCCATTTGGGCGGGCGAAAAGTCTTGAGGAGCCATCAGGCTTACATGTGTTTAATGGAATCCGGCACGTCGTAGAACGTGGGGTGCCGGTACACTTTATCGGCGGCCGGGTCAAAAAACTCGGCTGCCTCGTCGGGGTTGGAGGCGTGGATGTGCTTCGACTCGACCACCCAAATGCTCACGCCTTCGAGGCGGCGGGTGTACACGTCGCGAGCGTTTTGCACGGCCATTGCCGCGTCGGCGGCGTGCAGGCTGCCCACGTGCTTGTGGTCAAGCCCCTGCTTGCTGCGAATAAAAACCTCCCAAAGAGGCCATTCTTGCTGGTTCATTTACTTGGTACTTAGCTATAAATCCGTCCGTCATCCTGGGCTTGCGAAGGACCTCAGGACGTTCGCATTCATGGCACGAATAAACCTGGTGGACGCAAACGTTTTAAGGTCCTTCGCAAGCTCAGGCTGATAGATGGGGTAGTAGTCGCAGCGCCGCTGCTTACGCCCCTACCCCCTCGCGCTCGGCGCGCTTCTTGGCATGTGCCATTGCTGCCTCGCGCACCCAAGCGCCTTCTTCGTGGGCTTGCACGCGAGCTTGCAGGCGGTCGTGGTTGCAGAGGCCATTGCCTTTCACCACGCTCCAAAATTCTTCCCAATCGACTTCGCCGAAGTCATAGCCCTGGCGGGCTTCATTCCACTGCACAGTGGGGTCGGGCACGGTCAGACCCAGAAATTCGGCCTGGGGCACCATCATGTCCACAAATTTTTGGCGTAGCTCGTCGTTGGTGAAGCGCTTGATGCGCCAGTTCATCGACTGCTCGGTGTTGGGCGATTCGGAGTCTTTGGGCCCGAACATCATCAGCGTGGGCCACCACCAGCGGTTGAGCGCCTCCTGGGCCATCTCTTTCTGCACTGGCGCACCTTCGCACAGCGTTTGCATAATCTCGAAGCCCTGGCGCTGGTGGAAGCTTTCTTCCTTGCACACCCGCACCATAGCCCGCGCATACGGCCCGTACGAGGTGCGGCACAGCGGCACCTGGTTCAGGATGGCGGCGCCATCGACGAGCCAGCCCACGCAGCCCATGTCGGCCCAACTCAGCGTTGGGTAGTTGAAAATGCTCGAATACTTGGCTTTGCCCGAGTGCAGGTCGGCCAGCATCTGGTCGCGGGTAGTGCCTAGCGTTTCGGCGGCGCTGTAGAGGTAGAGGCCGTGGCCTGCCTCGTCCTGCACCTTGGCCAGCAAGATGGACTTACGCTTGAGCGAAGGCGCCCGCGTTATCCAGTTGCCTTCGGGCAGCATGCCCACCAGCTCGGAGTGCGCGTGCTGCGAAATCTGCCGGATGAGCGTTTTGCGGTACGCGTCCGGCATCCAGTCTTTGGGCTCAATGCGGATGTCGGCGTCAATGCGCGCTTGAAATTGGGCTTCGGGCGAAAGAACTTGTTCGAGCGTTTCCATGGCTGATAAGTTGCTGAAAGTAGGCTGTACGGCTAGAAGGATTACCGAGGATAAAAGGTGCGCTTTACTGGTCAAAGGCCACCGCGACCTCGGCCGACGTGGGCCGGGCCTGGCAAGTCAGCACGTAGCCTTTGGCCACTTCCGTTTCCGATAATGAGTAGTTAACGTCCATGGCGGCGGTGCCGGCCGTGACGCGGGCACGGCAGGTGCTGCACATGCCGTTCTTACAGGAGTACGGCGCGTCGATGCCGGCGGCCAGCGCCGCGTCGAGCACCGTGTCGCCGTAGTACGACATATCGAGGCGGTAGGCGCGGCCATCGAGGTGCAGGTGCACCTGGCTCTTCTGGTCATCTTCACCCAGCGGGCGGGGGGTAGGGCTGGCGTTGGCCTTGCTGGGATTCCTGGCAAACAGCTGGAAGTGAATGGCGGCGGGCGCCACGCCGGCTTCGGTCAGCGCCTGTTTCACGCCGAGTATCATGTCCTCGGGGCCGCAGATAAAACACTCGTCGATGCGGTCGGCCGGAATAATCTTTTGCAGAAACTGCGTGGCTTTTTGCTGGTCGAGGCGGCCGAAGAACAGGTCGCTGTCACCCTGCTCGCGGCTCAGCACGTGGTACACACTCAGGCGGTTCAAGAATTTATTCTTCAGGCTCTCAATAGCTTCCTTAAAAATAATCGAGTTGCGCCCGCGGTTGCCATACACCAAGTACACCTGGCTGCCGGGCTCGGTCAGCAGCACCGTTTTGGCGATGCTCAGGATGGGCGTAATACCGCTGCCCGCCGCAAACAGCACGTAGCGCCGGGCCTGCGTGGGGTGCAGGGTAGGGGAGAAGTGACCCTGCGGCGGCAGCACATCGAGGGTGTCGCCGGGGCGCAGGCCATCTTCCACGGCCAGGGTCGAGAAGCGGCCGGCCGGCACTTTCTTAATGGCCACGCGCCATTCGTCGTCCAGCGGACTGCTGCAAATAGAATAGGAGCGGCGCAGCTCTTCGCCCTCGTGCTCGCGGCGCAAGGTTAGGTACTGGCCAGGCGTGTAGCGGAAGGTTTCGCGCAGCTCGGCGGGCACCTCGAAGGCCAGCGACACGCAGTCGGCCGTTTCGCGGCGGATGCTCTTTATCGTTAATTTATGAAACCGGCTCATATTCTTTATAGTCCCATCGCGCCCGTCATACTGAGCTTCTGCTTATTTCACTTCTCGTAAATCCTGCACGTGGCTCAGCTTGCCGCCCTCGCTGCGCGGCAGCTGGCCGTGGCTTAGCAGGTTCACGCGCATGCTGAGGCCAATGTTGTCCTTAATTTTCTTGGCAAACGTGCCCTGTAGCTGCCGGAGGTAGTCGTGCTGCTGCACCAGCTCGTCGGTGAGCGGGGCGTAGAGGCCCAGCTCGCGCAGCAGCGATTCGGCCACTTCCACGTTCACGGCTACCTCGTCGAGACTGCCTCGCCGCGTGGCCACCACTTGGTAATACGGGCTGATGTGCGCCAGCCCGCTAATGATATCTTCGACCTGGGTAGGAAAGAAATTGACCCCGCGAATGATGAGCATATCATCGGCCCGCCCCCGAATAGGGCCCATCTTCACGTGGGTCCGCTTCACCGAATGGTCGTAGTAGAGATTGGTAATGTCGCCCGTCCAGTAGCGCAGGATGGGCATGGCTTTTTTGGTAAGCGTGCTGAGGACCAATACGCCTAGCTCGCCGGCCGGCACGGGCTCGCCGGTTTCGCGGTCTACTATTTCGGGGTAGAAATGGTCTTCCCAGAGGTAGCTGCCAGTGCCGCGCTCGTCCACGTCTTCCTGCGAAATGCCAGGCCCCAGTATCTCGCTCAGGCCGTAGATGTTGGTGGCTTGCACGTGCAGGCCAGCCTCGACTTGCTGCCGGATGGCTTCCGTCCACGGCTCGGCCCCGAGTGCGGCATAGCGCAGATTGATGGCCTCGGGCGCAATGCCGCGCCGGTGAATTTCTTCGGCCAGCACCTGGGCGTAGGAGGGGGTAGCGCAAAGAATTTCGGGCCGAAAATCCTGTAACAATTGCAGCTGGCGGTCGGTGCTACCCCCCGACACGGGGATAACCGTCAGCCCCAGCTTTTCGGCGCCGTAATGGATGCCCAAGCCACCCGTGAAGAGGCCGTAGCCATAGGCGTTTTGCAGCTTCATGCCCGGCCGGCAGCCCGCAGCCACCAGCGAGCGGGCTACTACTTCGGAGAATATTTCCAGGTCGTGCGCGGTGTAGCCCACCACCGTGGCTTTGCCCGTGGTGCCGCTAGAGCAGTGTAGGCGCGCTACTTCGTGCTCTGGCACCGCAAACAGGCCGAATGGGTAATTATCGCGAAAATCCGTCTTCTTCGTGAAGCCCAGCTTAGTCAAAGCTTCCAGGCCGCGGAAAGTAGCCGCGTCGATGCCCGCCGCCGCAAACTTGCGCTGGTAAAACGGCACCCGCGCCTGCACATAGGCCACCTGCTCGCGCAAGCGGGCATTTTGCAACTTGCGTAGCTGCGGCAAGGGCAGCTGCTCAATAGCGGGGTTAAAGAGCATGTGGGTGGGAAAGGGAAAGAGGGCAAGGCGTTGGTTCTAAGTAAACCAAAAACTAACGCCTGTTAGTTTTTCAAAGGTACAACTTTCTGGGCGGCGGGCTAGAAGTAGCTTCCTGGCTGCTCGCCACGCACTCCCCAAGCCCTACCCCCCTCCTGGTGGGAGAAGGCAGCCGGTTATATTCGGCCTTTATGGAGTTATTGACAGTATCGGGCCTCAGCTTGGTAGAGCGGGATAATACGGTGCTGGAGCCAATCAGCTTCGGCCAGCGCGCCCACCAAAAGCTGGCGCTGGCCGGTGAGAGTGGCGCCGGCAAGAGCACCTTGCTTCAGCTCATTGCCGGCCTCATTCAGCCCACGGCCGGCGAGGTGCGCATCGGCGGCGACCGGGTGCGCGGCCCCGTTGAGGTGCTGGTGCCAGGGCACCCAGGCGTGGCGTATTTGTCGCAAAAATCGGACTTGCCGCACTCGCTGCGCGTCGAGCAAGTGCTGCGCTACGCCAATAAGCGCCCGGCCGCCGAGGCCCAGGCCTTGTACGAGCTGTGCCACATCGACCACCTGCTGGCGCGCCGCACCGACCAGCTCTCCGGGGGCGAGCAGCAGCGGGTGGCGCTGGCGCGCTTGCTACTGGGGGCGCCACGGCTGCTGCTGCTCGATGAGCCGTTCTCGAACCTCGACCGCGTGCACAAGCGCGTGCTGCAATCCATCATTCAAGAACTGGGCGAGCGGCTGGGTATCACCTGCCTGCTGGTGTCGCACGATGCGACCGACGTGCTCTCGTGGGCCGATGAAATCCTGGTGTTGCAAAAAGGCCGCTTGGTGCAGCAAGGCCCGCCCGAGCGCGTGTACCGGCAGCCCGCCAACGAGTACACCGCCGCGCTGTTTGGCGACTACAACCTGGTGCGCGGCGCCGACCGCGCCGCCTTGGCGCCGGCCGCCGCGCCCGAGGGGGGTAGGGCGCTACTGGTGCGCCCCGAGCAATTCTATCTGGGGCCAGCCGCTGCTGGCGGCGTGGCCGGAACGGTGCGCGCCATTCGGTTTTTTGGTAGTTACTATGAACTGGAAATCAAGCTGTCTGCGACCATCATCCGGGTTAGGACTGGGGCTACCCCCCTGGCAGTGGGCGATACTGCGCACGTGTCGGTGGCGCCCGGCGGCAGCTGGGATATGGCCTAGCATGGCTTTTTAAACAACCCTCCTGTAAAAACACACGTCAGCATTACGTATTATCCTTCTCAACTTAACATTCCTATGCCAACGGCCACATCATTCGGCACTACCGCAGCCGGCACCGAGGTGCACCTCTACACGCTGCAAAATTCCCAAGGCTCGCAAGCCACTATCAGCACCTACGGCGGCATCCTGACCAGCCTGCTGGTGCCCGATAAAAATGGCAACCTGGGCGATGTGGTGCTGGGTTTTGATAGCCTGACCGGCTATACCGATGAAGTCTACAGCCAGGAAATGCCCTTCTTCGGAGCGCTGATTGGGCGCTACGGCAATCGCATCCGGCTCGGTACATTTTCGCTCGATGGCCAAACGTATTCCCTACCCATCAACAACGCGCCCAACTCGTTGCACGGCGGCCCCGAGGGCTTTCACGTGCGTGTGTGGGCTGCCCAGCCCGGCACGTCGGCCGATGGCCCGAGCCTCACCCTCACCTACGAAAGCCAGGATGGCGAAGAAGGCTACCCCGGCAACCTCAGCGTGACGGTAGTGTACACCCTCACCGAGGCCAACGCGCTGCGCATCGAGTACACTGCCACCACCGACCAGCCGACGGTGCTTAACCTCACCAACCACAGCTACTTTAACCTCAACTACGGCCACGACGATACCATCCTGGGCCACGAGCTGACCTTGCACGCCGACCGCTACACGCCAGTCGATGACAACCAGATTCCAACCGGCGAGCTGAAACCAGTGCAGAGC
>CALMOO010000201.1:0-8361 GCA_937871705.1 uncultured Hymenobacter sp. | reverse complement strand
AATCGGCGAACGCATCGGCCAGGTGCCTGGCGGCTACGACCACAACTGGGTGCTGGCCGACCAGCTACGCGCCACGCCCGAACTCGCCGCCACCGTGCACGAGCCCGCCAGCGGCCGCACCCTGGACGTGTATACCGACCAGCCTGGCGTGCAGTTCTACGCCGGTAACTTCCTGAACGGCAGCTTAACTGGCAAAGGCGGCATTGCCTATGGAAAGAACTACGGCTTTGCCCTCGAAACCCAGCATTTTCCCGATTCGCCTAACCAGCCAAGCTTTCCAAGCACGGTTCTGCGGCCGGGCGAGGCGTTCCACTCGGTTACCGAGTATCGCTTCGGCGTGCGGGGGTAGCAGGCGCTAGCTGCAACTTTGGGCAGGCTCATTCTTGAAAGAAAAAAGGCCGGCCTTGCATTCGAGCTGAATGCGAGGCCGGCCTTTATGGAACTGCTTAAAAGCAGAAGTTCAAAGAATTACGACGTGGTAGTGCCCGTAGTAGTAGAGCCAGTAGTGCTACCCGTCGTGGTGCCGGTAGTAGTGGAGCCCGAAGTCGAACCCGACGTAGTACCAGTGGTAGTAGAGCCCGAGGTAGAGCCAGTAGTGGTCGAGCCCGAAGTGCTGCCGCTGGTGCTACCCGAGGTGCTGCCCGACGTAGTACCCGAGGCGCCGTCGGTGCCGGTAGTAGCGCAGGAACTCATAAAAGCAAGCGAAGCACAGAGGGCTGCGCCCATTAGCAGGGAAAGCTGGTTACGTTTCATAGGCTGAAAAATGAGGGAAAAATTAAACGAATTCTTGCTAACGTACACTGTGTCAATAATGTTGTGTAGCTCGTTGTTGCCCTCTTCCCACCGGGCACCTCGGCAGCGCCCCAAACAATTGTCTTACCGGTTAGTTAAGCGCCCGCTTAGTCGCGCTTATTTTTCAGTATTTGTTTGAGCGCGCCCAACTCGTCGCGCAGCTTGGCGGCTTGCAAAAAGTCCAGCTCCTTGGCCGCCGCTTCCATCTGCTTTTCAGTGGTTTTGACAAGTTTCTCAAGCTCAGTTCGGTTCATCATGGCCACGACTGGCTCGGCAGCCATAGCGAGGGTAGCGCCGCCTTCGGCGTAGGCGCCAGCGGGTGCTTGCACATCCACGGTGCGGTAGTCGGCCAGGTCGGTTTGGCCCATAATCTGGGCGTGCGACTTGCGCACAGTGCGCGGCGTGATGCCGTGTTCCTCATTGTAGGCCTGCTGGGTGGCGCGGCGGCGGTTCGTTTCGTCGATGGCGCGCTGCATCGAGCCGGTCATGCGGTCGGCATAAAGAATAACTTTGCCACGCTCGTTACGAGCGGCCCGGCCCATGGTCTGAATCAAGGAGCGCTGGTCGCGCAGAAAGCCTTCCTTGTCGGCATCCAGAATGGCTACCAGGCTAACTTCCGGCAAGTCAAGGCCTTCACGCAGCAGGTTTACGCCGATGAGCACATCGACTTCGCCCAGCCGCAAACGCCGCAAAATCTCTACCCGGTCCAGCGTTTTCACATCCGAGTGAATGTACTCGACCTTAATGCCCAGGCGCTCCATGTACTTGCTTAGCTCCTCGGCCATGCGCTTGGTAAGGGTTGTCACGAGCACGCGGTCACCGGCCTTCACGCGCTCGTCCACTTCGTCGAGTAGGTCGTCAATCTGATTGATGCTCGGGCGCAGGTCGATTTCGGGGTCGAGCAGGCCGGTAGGGCGAATAATCTGCTCCACCACCACGCCGTTAGCTTGGGTCAACTCGTAGTCGGCGGGCGTGGCACTCACGTACACCGCCTGCTGGTACATGCTCTCAAACTCGTTGAAGGTCAGCGGCCTGTTGTCAAAAGCAGAGGGTAGGCGGAAGCCGTACTCAATAAGGGCAGTCTTGCGCGAACGGTCGCCGCCCCACATCGCCCGAATCTGCGGAATGGTGGCGTGGCTCTCGTCCACGACCAGCAGATAGTCCTGCGGAAAATAATCGAGCAGGCAAAACGGCCGTGAGCCTGGCTCGCGCCGGTCGAAGTAGCGCGAGTAGTTTTCGATGCCCGAGCAGTAGCCCAGCTCACGTATCATCTCCAAGTCAAACTCGGTGCGCTCCTGGATGCGGCGGGCTTCCACATCGCGGCCTTCCTTTTCGAAGTACTTGTGCTGCAACACCATATCATCCTGAATTTCGTGGATGGCAGTGTTCAGCGTTTCCTTACCCGTCACAAACAAGTTGGCGGGGTAGAGCGTCATGTTCTTTTCGTCCGAGAGCTTGCGGCCGCTGGCCGGGTCGATTTTCTGAATCGCCTCAATCTCATCGCCAAAGAAGAAAATGCGGTACGCAAAGTCGGCATAAGCCGGAAACACGTCCACTGTGTCGCCCTTCACCCGAAACGAGCCGCGCGTAAACTCCACCTCGGTGCGCGAGTACAGAATCTGCACGAACTGGTAGAGCAGGTTATTGCGCGAGTAGCGGTGGCCAGGGGCCAGGAAAATGACGTTTTTGCTAAACTCCTCGGGGTTGCCAATGCCGTAGATGCACGACACCGAGGCCACCACCACCACATCGCGCCGTCCGCTCAGCAGCGTGCTGGTGCAGTGCAGCCGCAGCTTCTCAATCTCCTCGTTGATGGCTAAGTCCTTCTCGATGAATACATCAGAGCTGGCGATGTAGGCCTCGGGCTGGTAGTAGTCGTAGTAGCTGATGTAGTACTCGACGGCATTTTGCGGAAAAAACGCCTTGAACTCGCCGTAGAGCTGGGCCGCCAGCGTCTTGTTGTGGCACAGCACCAGAGCCGGCTTGCCGGTTTCGGCAATCACGTTGGCCATGGTGAAGGTTTTGCCCGTGCCCGTGGCCCCGAGCAGCACCTGGGCCGGCTCGCCGTTGTTCACGCCCTGCACAAGCTCGGCAATGGCGCGCGGCTGGTCGCCGGTCGGTTTGAATTCAGAAGTAAGCTGGTAGGTCGACATACGGAGGGGTAGGAGCGGGCCGGAAAAGGCCAGCTAAGTAAACCCCAAATGCGCAGCTTGGGTTTCTGCGCTTCCGAGAAATACGACGCCCCGTGCGCCTACCCCCCGCCTTGGCCTAAGGGTTAGCGGGGCCGCAGGCGCAGGGTGGCCCGTTGCAGCTGGTTAGCAGCATACGGGCTGACAGCAACCAGGCGCAGCCAATACGCCTGCTGATTCAGCGTCACGGCTACCGAATCAAGCGAGTAAGCTGGCGAGGGCTTATTGAGCAGGCTTAGGCGAGCAGTTTGGAGGGTCGATGTAGCATCGGTTAGCTCTACCGTTACGGCCGCGTAGCCTGCCCAAATGCAGTAGGCGTTGATGGGGCAGCGCGAGTCCTGCACGTCCGTCAGGGTTAGTTGCGTAGCGCCCGCCGCGCCAGTGAGCACCGCCACGGGCTGTTTATAGGAGAGCAGGATGGCCGCATTGTCAACCGCCTGCTCACTCGCACCCAATTCCTTCTTGCAGGCAGTTAAGACACTAGCAGCTAACAGCACAAGTAAAATGTCGTTCATACGCGCAGGCGGAAATGCAAGGTGAGAAATTCAGTTTACAACAAGCGTTGAGCTGAATGAACGCTCCAGTTAGTAAGTGCGGTTGCCTATTGCTCGCGCAGGCCGCGGCCCAGCTCCAGCCCGGCCTCCATGCCGAAGCTGTAGGGCCGCTGCTGGCTCCAGAAGCTTTGGCTAGGGTCGGAGTTCAGGCTTTGCACCCCGGCCTCGGCAGTAGGGCCTACGTTCAGGGCCCAGCGGCGGTGTGCGGGGCGGTATTGCACGCCTGCCCCGCCCCGCACCGTGGCCGATACGCGCCGGTAGGGGCTGTTAGTAGAAGAGAATGTATAGGTGCGCGCGGCTTCGGGGGTGCCGGCTACCTCGCTACGCACGTTCAGCAGGGCACTCACCACGGCGCCTACCCGGCCATAAAATGAGAGGCCGGTTTTTACCGGGTTGCCGTAGCGCAGCTCGACTGGCACGCCCGCCGAGCGGTAGCGGTACGAGGTAGCGCGTAGCACGCGTGGCGTTGAAGGCGCCACCGCATAGGCTGCGTCCAGCGGGGCGCCCACAAAGTCGCTCGACGTGGCTGAGGTGGCTTGCTGCTGCGCCGCTTCCAGGCCAGTGCTCAGCGACCAATGGCCGCCCAGCCAGCGGGTAGCGCGCAGGCTGATGCGCTGGCCCAGGCCGGCCCGCAGGTTGGCGCGGTATTCGGCCGCGGCCGAACGGTTATTGATGGCCACGTTAGTGGAGTTTGTAGGCAAGCTGTAGCTGGCCGCCGCCGCCGAATAGCCAAAATCAACATTGGGCTGAAACGCGGTAGCCGCGTATTCGGCCCCTAGCTGCCAGCGCTGCAGCTTGGCGGTTGGGCGCTCGGGCACCTCCACAGCCGCCAGGGTGGCGGGTAGGGCCGTCGCCGCGGCTTTTAGCGCAACTGCCCGGCTAGCAAGAAGTGCTTCATTTACTTTGCGCGCGGCGCTGGCAGCATCAGCAGCTGAAAGCTCTGGTGAAGAAACTGTTGGTGAAGTAGCAGTACGAGCAATAGGCTGAGCGGCAATTGGTGAAATAAAAGCAGCAGAACTGGCCGTAGTAGCCATCGTGGCCGTGCTAGTGCCGCCGGCCTCACTTGCGCGCTGCAGCGCCAGCCCGGTTTCGGGAGCGCTGCCCAGCGTGGTGTAGGTGCGGGTCACGGCTACGCCAGATGCCCAGCCCTGGCCATAGTCTGTTGCCACCACTACCGAGGTAGCCACAGTACGAGTATGCCCGCTCTGGTCATATGCCGCC
This sequence comes from uncultured Hymenobacter sp., assembly GCA_937871705.1. GTDB lineage: Bacteria > Bacteroidota > Bacteroidia > Cytophagales > Hymenobacteraceae > Hymenobacter. The sequence goes on along the minus strand of CALMOO010000201.1, from coordinate 3,605 downwards.
TTCAACCCATCAATCCCGGTTCGGCTATTACCCAAACCAGAGTTAGCGGCCGCGCTACTGGCGGCCAGCGAGCCATTTGCCGAGGTCATGATAGCAGTGCTGGCAGTACTCGCGTTAGGCTGCGCGAGCGCCGGGTAGCTAGCAGCTTGGTCTTGAATGGCCACAGCCTGGCGCGAGCTAGCCATGCCAGCTCCAGCGAGGGGGGTAGGGATGGTCCGGCCGCGCGGGTTGGCGGTGGCCAGGTCGGCCGGCGCACCTTGCTGGCTGTGCCACCAGCCGCCCCCCGCCAGCATCGCCAGCAGCAGGCTGGCCGCCACTGCCCAGCGATGCACGAGCAGGCGGCGACGGTATTTCTCGTTTTGGGCCAGCAGTAGGCTATTGTCCAGCTGCTCCCACACCAGGGGGCGCGGGGGCACGGCCGCCGCTTCGCTTTCCAGTAAGTGCTGGCGAAATAGCTCCTCTAAGCTGCCCTTAGTAGGCGGTTGCGAATTCATAATCTAGCGGAAAATCAGGATAAGGGTCGCGCCGGCGGTTGCAGGCGCGCTAATTTGGTTTGCAGCACCACCCGGGCTCGGGAGTACTGCGATTTGCTGGTGCCTTCCGATATACTCAGTAGCTCACCAATTTCTTTGTGGGTATAGCCTTCAATTGCATACAAGTTAAAAACCAACCGGTAGCGCGGCGCCAGCTCCTGCACCAGTGCCAGCAGCTCGCCGTAAGCATAGTTGCTAAACGTAAATTCCTCACTGGCTAAGGTTTCAGGGTAGTCGCCGTCGCTCACCGCCACAAGCGGGGCATTGCGGCGGTGCTGGCGCAGGGCGGCATTTATCATCACGCGCCGAATCCAGAACTCCAGCGGGCACTCGCGCCGGAAGCTACCCAAGGTGCGAAACACCGTCAGAAAACCCTCTTGCAATACGTCTTCCGCCTCAAAAGTCGTTTGGGCGTAGCGCAGGCACACCGCCATCATGCGCGCGGCATACTTATCGTAGAGCAGCTTTTGAGCCAGTTGGCGGCCTTGCAGGCAGCCCTCAATCAGCTCATCCTCGGTGAGGACGGCCGCGGCAGCCGGGCGGCTGGCAGTGAGGCCAGTAGGCCGGGCGGGTGGGTCTTGGCCAAACATAAGGGGCCAGGCAGCAGCACTCATGCCCATGGCCGGAGCAAACCGGCATGTAGTCCGTTCCACATAGGCAATAGAAGTGCGTACAAAGCGAAAAGTAATAAAAACTGGCCGGACCAGTCTCCCGGCCTTCTCAAGAGGCTTAGTTGCCCATTAGCGTTGCAAGGGGGGTAGGAAATTTTGAGCATAAAAAATAAATTATTGATTTATAGATTATTATAGAGCAGATAATCAAAAGCAAAAACAATGTTGCTACATTTAATGTCTGTACATCAATTGCTAGTTTCAATTACCGCTGGTGCAACACGCAGTGGGCATCAGCTAAACGAAGCTAGGTGAAAGCCCGTCTTTACTTTTCTCCACATCCATTTTCCCGTACCCCATGAAAACCCTAGTGCTGTTTTATTCCACGTATGGCCACGTCTGGAAAATGGCCGAAGCCATTGCCGATGGTGCCCGCCAAGTAGCTGGCAACGAAGTAATAGTAAAGCGCGTGCCCGAAACCCTGCCCAAGGAAGTGCTCGATAAAACCGGCGCTACCGGCGCGCAGCAGGCTTTCGCCCACGTGCCCGTAGCCACGCCCAACGAGCTGGCCGAGTACGATGCCATCATCTTCGGAACGCCCACCCGCTACGGCAACCTCTGCGGCCAGATGCAGGCCTTTATGGACAGCACCGGCGGCCTCTGGGCAAGTGGCGCGCTGGTAGGCAAAGTAGGCGGTGCCTTCGTGAGCACCGCCACTCAGCACGGCGGCCAGGAAGAAACCATCCGTAATTTTCACACTGAGCTACTGCACCACGGCTTCATCATTGTGGGCCTGCCCTACGCGTGGCAAGGTCAGATGGGCCACGGCGAAGTAACCGGCGGCACGCCCTACGGCGCCAGTACCGTAGCGGGTGGCCAGGGCGAGCGCCAGCCCAGCCCCAACGAGCTGGAAGGTGCCTATTTCCAAGGCAGGCACACCGCCGAAATTGCCAAGAAAGTAGCCGGCAAGTAAAATTTAACTTAGAAAAAGGCCGTCATGCTACCTCAAGGCATGACGGCCTTTTTGCGTTTTCAACTATTCCAGATGTCCCAGGCGGCCTCAGCCTGCCGCTCCAGCATATCGAAGCCATTTTTCACGTGCGCACCGGCTGCTTGGCCTTTTTGCAGGAAGAGCGTTTCGCTAGGGTTGTACACCAAATCGTAGAGGTAGTGCTGCGGCCCCAGCGCCTCGTAAGGCAGGGTAGGGCAGCTTGTTACATCCGGGTAAGTGCCGAGCGGTGTGGTATTAACAATGAGTGAATGTGCCGCCAACACCTCCGGCGTGAGTTCGGCGTATGTTAGGTGCGCCCCCAGCGGGTCGCGCGATACCAGCCAATGCGCAATGCCCAGCTCACGCAGTGCTACCCCTACTGCTTTCGCAGCGCCGCCCGTGCCCAGCACCAGCGCCTGCGCTTCGGGCCCACGCAGGGGGTAAAAATTGCGCAGCGACTCCCGAAAACCGATATAATCGGTATTATGGCCAATAAGGCTGCCATCAAGCCGCAGCTCGATGACATTCACGGCCCCCACCAGCGCCGCCGAAGAGGCCACATCCGTCAGAAAGGGCCAGACTTGCTCTTTATACGGAATAGTTACATTCAGCCCCGCCAAGTTGGGGTGTCGCTCCAGCAGCGCCGGTAGCTCGCTCGCAGTAGCCAGCTCAAACAGCTCATAGCGGCAGTCATCCAGCCCCAGTTGATAAAACTTCTGCGTGAAGTAGGTCTGCGAAAACGAGTGCGTGAGCGAGCGGCCAACGAGTCCAAACGTGCGCATATGCTGAGTAAAAGGTTAAGCTCGTCTGTCAGGCGTAGTCAGTATCGGCTTGCCGCCGCATAGCCGCGGGCTATTGGCCAGCCACTCGTCTCGGTCCCAGCTTCTCCTTTACGAACTGCCACGCCGCCGGAGCTATTGACAGCAGTACAATACCAATAACAACCAACTCAAAATGTTTCTGCACCAACGGAATATTACCAAACAAATAGCCTAGCACGCTCATTGAAACTACCCACAGCGTCGCGCCTACCAAGCAGTAAGTCGCAAACGATTTGTAAGTCATTGTGCCAATGCCGGCCACAAAAGGCGCGAAGGTGCGAATAATGGGTACGAACCGCGCTAGAATAATCGTTTTGCCACCGTGCTTGGCATAAAACGCCTGCGTTTGGTCTAAGTACTTGCGCTTCAAAAACTTAATGTCGCCCCGAAAAGCTCGTGGCCCCAGGCGGTCACCAATGTAGTAATTAAGGTTATCGCCCAGAAAAGCGGCGAGCACCAGCAGCGGAATAAGAATGCTCAGGCTCAAGCCGCCGCGCGCCGCCAGCGCCCCAGCTATAAATAATAGCGAATCGCCGGGTAGGAAAGGGAAAATAACCACGCCGGTTTCGACAAAGACTATTAAAAAGAATAGTATATATAATAGATGGCCATACTCCCGCACCAGGCTATCAAGGTCGAAGTGTACTAG
>CALMOO010000200.1 GCA_937871705.1 uncultured Hymenobacter sp. | reverse complement strand
ACCTCATGGGCCAAGACCCGGTAGTAGACGCCGCCCAGGAAGTGTACCAGGACGGCCCCACCATCTAACTTACTAGCCTACTTGTGTTTAAGCTAATCGCCACTGGCTTGGGTATTGGGTACATAAAGGGAGGAGGCACGGTGGCGGCCGTGGCCTGCTGCCTAGCCTTGTACCTGGCCCGCGCCAGTGGCGCTACGGTGCAGCTTGGGCCAGCGGGCCTGCTCACGGCAGGCCTGCTGGCCTTGGGTACGCTGGCCGCGCAACGGGTAGAAGGGGCCTGGGGCAAAGACAGCTACCGCGTGGTTATCGACGAGGTGGCGGGCATGTGGGTGAGCATGCTGCTCATCCCCATAACGGGGCCGCGCCTGCTGGTGGGCCTGCTGTTATTCAGGTTTTTTGACATAGTTAAACCACTCTTTATTAGAAATATGGAGCAGCTACCCGGCGGAGTAGGCGTTATGATGGACGACGTACTGGCGGGCTTCTATACCAATTTATTGCTGCAAGCTGGGTTGCAGCTGGGCTTATTGTAAAGGCCGTGCGCTACACCCGACTTGTAAAGGCGCAGGCAGCCTCGGCGGCCGGTAGCGCCGTTGATTTTCTAGTTACCATTGCCTGCGTGGAAGTGCTGCACAGCTGGTATCTGCTGGCCACGGTGCTGGGCAATGTAGCCGGCGGCATCACCAATTTTTATCTGGGTAGGCATCACGTCTTCCACTCTTCCGACCAAGAGGCACCCGCTCAAGGAGTTAGGTACTTTATTGTGTGGCTTGGTAGTATGCTATTGAACGCAGCCGGGGTATACCTGTTTACCCAGACGCTGCACTTGAACTATGTGTATAGTAAGGTAATAGTTTCCCTCCTGGTCGGGGTAGGGTTCAACTATTTCCTGCAGCTGCACTTTGTATTTAAAAAGTCATGAAACCTCTGCCTCTCAGGCATTTTTACTTAGCCGTGCGCTACTGGCTGCTGGTGCTGCTTGGGCTGCCCACCGTGGCCGTGGCTCAAACGACAACTATCAGGGGGGTAGTAACCGATGCCAGAACGAAGGACAAGCTAGCCTATGTCAGCGTGTCGGTACCCCAGGCAGGTATTGGAACCAACACGGACGAGGATGGCCGCTACACCCTCGATGTACCAGCGCAGTATTCGGCCGTTGTTTTTACCTACCTAGGTTACCGGACTGTCACCAAGGCGTTTACGCCCGGCCAGCCCCAAGTGATAAACGTGCAGCTGGCAACCAGCTCTGCGCAGCTCAACGAGGTAGTTATCCGGGGCTCGAAGCCGCCGCGCTACAAGAACAAGGACAATCCGGCCGTGGCGCTCATCCGCCAGGTTATCGACAATAAAGAAAAGAACCGGCCGGAAAGCTATGCCTACGTAGAGTATAAGAAATACGAGAAGATGACCTTCTCTTTCAGTAACTTATCTGAAAAGTTTAAGAACAAGAAAATATTTCGCAACTATCAGTTTTTGTTTAAAAGGCAGGATTCTACGGCGGCGGGCGGGGTCAATATCCTCCCTATTTATATCGAGGAGAAGCTGGCCCAGGAGTACTACCGCAAGAACCCCGAGAAACGCCGAACCATCGTACTCGGCAACAAGCAGGTGCAGTTCGACAAGCATTTTATTGATAACGAGGGCTTGAGCACCTACTTCAATAGAATGTACCAGGATATTGACATTTACAGCAATAACGTCTCGCTGCTTGGCAACCAGCTACTTAGCCCCATTGCCACGAATGCGCCCACGTTTTACCAGTACTACATTTCGGATACGCTAAAGCAGCACACGCCGCAATTGATTGAGTTGAGCTTTTTTCCGCGCAACAAGGGCGATATGTTGTTTGCGGGCAAGCTCTACGTGACGCTCGACGGCAACTACGCCGTGCAGCAAGCTCATCTTACGGTTGATAAACGCATCAACCTGAACTTCGTTAAGAGCTTGAATGCCAGCCTGGAGTTTGCCGAAAACCCCGACAAGCGCTACCACTTGAGCAAGAGCTTTCTAGGCATAGATTTTGGAATTACGGGTAAGAATGGCTCAGGCTTTTATGGGGAGCGCACGGTATCGTTCCAGAACTATCAGCTTGATAAACAAGAGCCTGATAGCATTTATAACAGCCCGCGGCGGGTAGCCCTCCCAGATAGCGCGGCCACCCAGGGCGCCGCCATCCTGGCGCAAAACCGGCCCGATAGCCTGAGCCAGGTGGAGAAGGCTATCTACAAAAACGTCGATACCCTGCAGACTATCAAGTCGTTTCGGCGGACGCTGGATATTTTTACCATCGTTTTTTCGGGCTACAAATCATTCGGAGGTTTCGAGATTGGCCCGGCCAATACATTTTACAGCTTCAATCCCGTCGAGGGGTTTCGGCTGCGGGTGGGGGGTAGGACTACCCCGGAACTGAGCAAGCGTATTTATTTTGAGACGTACAGCGCCTACGGCTTCAAGGATGAGCGGTGGAAATACTTTCTCAGCTCCACGTATTCGCTTAATAATAAGTCGATTTACGCCTTTCCGCAGAATTTTATTCGGGCCAGCTTTCAGCGCGACACTAAGATTCCGGGGCAAGAGTTGGAGTTTGTGCAGGAAGACAATTTCCTGCTTTCCTTCAAGCGCGGCGTCAACGATAAATGGCTCTACAACGACGTGTACCGGCTCGACTACGTGCACGAGTTCAGCAACCATTTTTCGTACACGCTAGGCTTTAAGAAGTGGCAGCAGTCGCCGGCGGGCGGCTTGTATTTCCGCAACGTTGAGGACGATGTCACCCACAACATCAACACCTTGAATACGAGCGAGGTGTCGGTGTCGGTGCGTTGGGCTCCCAATGAAACGTTCTATCAGGGCAAGCTCTACCGCGTTCCTATTATTGGGCCCTACCCCGTCATTACGGCTCGCATCACGACGGGCCTCAAAGGCCTGCTGGACGGCGAGTATAACTACCGCAACGTGGCGCTCAACTTCACCAAGCGCTTCTATTTGTCGCAGCTCGGCCACTCCGACGTGACGGTGGAGGGCGGCTATGTGTTTGGGCAGGTGCCCTTCCCGCTGCTCGATATTCACCGGGCCAACCAGACGTATTCTTACCAGTTGAATTCGTACAACCTGATGAATTTTCTGGAATTTTCGAGCGACCACTACGCCAGCTTCTTCATCGACCATAATTTTAACGGCTTCTTTTTCAACAAGCTGCCGTTAATAAAACTCCTGAAGCTGCGCGAAACGGCTTCGCTTAAGCTGCTCTACGG
>CALMOO010000199.1 GCA_937871705.1 uncultured Hymenobacter sp. | reverse complement strand
GCCACCCCCGCTGGCGACGGAGGAGGCAATGCCGTGGGCTACCCCGGACGCGACCATCAAGGCTGCGCCGGCTGCGCGCTGCGCGATGCCCAAGCCCTGCATGCCCGGAATAACCAGGTTGGCCGCGCCCAGCCCCAGCAGCAGCTTGCCCTCTTGCGCCGCAAAGTTGGCCAATGCATCCAGGATTGCCCCGCCGGCCGCCGCCAGCACGTCCCCGCCGTTGGCCAGCGCCTCGCTCGGAAAAGCATCAATCAACTCCTCTTGCTTGGTGTTAAAGTCGGCCATATCCTGCGTGAAGATGTTCTGGCCAGCCTTCGCCGCGGCGATGCTGCGGTCATAATTGGCCTGAATCGTTTCCGCATCCGGGCTATAAATGCCGTTTAAGTCGGGCTGCAACTCGGGCGTGGGCATGTCCAGCGTGAGCACATCTAACTTAAACTCCGGAGTTTCGTTCATTTTCTCTAGTCCATTGGCTACGCGCGGGCCCAGCTGGTCAACCGCTACCGCCAAGCCGTCGAACTGCTGCTTTATCCCTTGCACGGTGCTGCCCAGAGGGCTGAATCAAGCCGAAATGAGCGACTTGAGGCCACCTTCCAGGATTTTGCCGCGCTCGCCTACGTAGTCATAGCCCAGGCCCAGGGCCCGGCTCATATTGTCGTTCAACGCCAACTCGGCCCGCAGTTTGGCCAAGGCGTGACCTCCTCCCAGAAAATGACCTCATCCCAGTAAACTAAGCCAGCGTAAAGTAGAGAAAATCGGGCACTTGTCGTACCTTAAAACCACAGGACAGTGCCATGAAAAAGACCAAGTTCAAGGAGGCTCAAATCGTGTTCGCCCTGCGCCAGGCCGACACGGGTATCACCGTCGCCGAGGTCTGTCGCAAGATGGGCGTCAGTGAGGCTACCTACTACAATTGGAGGAAAAAAATACGGCGGACTGGGCGTACCCGAGCTGCGGCGGCTCCGGCAACTGGAAGAAGAAAACCAGCACCTTAAACAACTGGTAGCTGACCTAAGCCTTGATAAGCAGATGCTGCAGGATGTGCTCAAAAAAAAGTTCTGAAGCCCGTGCAGCGTCGCCACGCGGCTCAACACCTTATCGACGCCTATCGCATCTCGGCCCGCCGAGCTTGCCGAGTCATCTGTTTGCAGCGGCCAGTTGGGCCTACAAAGCGCACCGCCGAGACGACACTGTGCTGCGCCAGCGCCTGCGTGAACTGGCCCAAGTACGCGTGCGCAACGGCAGCCAGCGCCGCTATATCCTGCTACGCCGCGAGGGCTGGCCGGACAACCACAAGCGAGTATACTGGCTGTACTGCCTGGAAGGCTTGAACTTACGGAGCAAACGGCCGCGCCGTAATCGCGCGGCTGCTCACCGGCTGGAACGCCTCCTGCTGGGTCGTCTGCACCAGAGCTGGCGCATAGACTTCGTGGCGGATAACCCCTTCGATGGGCACAAAATCCGCGCCTTAACGATAGTCGCTAATTTTAGTCGCCAATGCCTAGCCATTCACGTGGGCC
>CALMOO010000198.1 GCA_937871705.1 uncultured Hymenobacter sp. | reverse complement strand
AGATGGATAAGTCCATCACGGTTGCGGTAGTTGCAAAACACCAACACCCGATTTACGGCAAGTTCGTGAGCAAGACCACCAAGTTCCACGCCCACGACGAGAAAAACGAGTGCGGCGAAGGTGACCTGGTGCGCATCATGAGCACCCGCCCCCTGAGCAAGACCAAGCGCTGGCGCTTGGTTGAAATTGTTGAACGTGCTAAATAATCCTGATCGATGATACAGCAAGAAGCCCGCCTCACGGTAGCCGACAATAGCGGCGCCAAGGAAGTGCTCTGCATCCGCGTACTGGGTGGCACGGGCAAGAAGTACGCTACGGTTGGCGATAAAATCGTGGTAGCTATCAAGTCGGCTATTCCTTCGGGCAATGCCAAGAAAGGCACTGTTAGCAAGGCTGTTATCGTGCGCGTGAAGAAAGAAATCCGTCGTAAAGATGGTTCTTACATCCGCTTCGACGACAACGCTGCCGTACTGCTCAACAACAACGACGAGCCCCGCGGCACGCGCATCTTCGGGCCAGTAGCCCGTGAGCTGCGCGAGAAGCAGTTCATGAAAATCGTATCGCTGGCCCCCGAAGTAATCTAACCAATGGCAACCAAAGCAAAAGCCCCGGTCGTGCAGCTGCACGTGAAATCCGGCGACCTCGTGAAGGTTATTGCCGGCGACGAACGCGGTAAAACCGGCACCATCAAATCAGTTAACCGCTCTACGCAGCGCGTTATCGTAGAAGGCCTGAACCTGGTAACGAAGCACAACAAGCCGAGTGCCAAGAACCCCCAGGGTGGCATCACCAAAATCGAGAGCCCCATGCACGTGTCAAACGTGAAGAAGGTTGATTCGGCCAACGCTTAATTCGCTACGATAATGGCTCGACTGAAAGATAAATATCAGAAAGAAGTAGTACCCGCGCTCCAGGAAAAATTCCAGTTCAAGAGCATCATGCAGGTACCGCGCATCACCAAAATCTGCATCAACCGGGGCATCGGTGCCGCCGTTGCTGACAAGAAATTGGTTGACAACGGGGTGGAAGAGCTGACGACTATCACCGGTCAGAAAGCTGTTCCAACCATCGCCAAGCGCTCGGTTTCTAACTTCAAACTCCGGGAAGGTATGCCCATCGGTGCGCGCGTGACGCTGCGCGGCGAGCGGATGTACGAATTCCTGGACCGTCTCCTGACGGTAGCCTTGCCCCGCGTGCGGGACTTCAAAGGCATCAACGACAAGGGCTTCGACGGCCGGGGTAACTATACCCTCGGCGTGAAAGAGCAGATTATCTTCCCCGAGATTTCGATTGATAAAATCAAAGGCATCTCCGGTATGGATATCACCTTCGTAACGACGGCCGAAAACGACGAGCAGAGCTACGAGCTGCTCCGCGCTTTCGGTATGCCCTTCGCTAACGCTAAAAAGGAAGCTGAATAATGGCTAAAGAATCCATCAAAGCCCGGGCCCGCAAGCGCGTTGCCCTGGTAGCCCGCTACGCTGAGAAGCGTAAGGCCCTGAAAGCTGCCGGTGACTACGCTGGCCTCGACAAGTTGCCCCGCAATGCGTCACCCGTGCGCCTGCACAACCGCGACATGATTGACGGCCGCCCCCGTGGCTACATGCGCAAGTTTGGCATCAGCCGCGTTCGCTTCCGCGAGATGGCGCTGGCTGGTAAGATTCCCGGCGTGACGAAGTCAAGCTGGTAGTCTGCATCTAGACTGGAATTGAAAGCCCTAGCATTAATTTGTTAGGGCTTTTTTGTTTCACAAAATCAATACATGGCTAAATCCGCAACATTCCCCTTTGAAATACATCGTAGTGAAAGCGTTGAGCAGTGGGAGCAAAATAGACAATTAATCATTCAAGCACCAGTAGGTGACTTGAATGATTATTACGAACTGTTTGATGAATATGGCTTTGAGGGTAATGGCCCCTCGTGGGCAGAACACATTCGCTTCATTCTTGCTGAAGCCAATTCAGATTTAGGGAACCACCTCGAATATGATGATGAAGGTGATACCTTCTTGGTTTATGCGGATAGCCAAGATGTCGTTGACCGTTTTATGAAGCATATTCAGCCGGTGTTTGCGACTAAGAAGAGCTTGAAAAAGTATCTAAGTCAAGTAGACCCCAATAATTTTGAGTAATAACCAAAATACTGATTTTACTACTTAAAACTCTAAGCAGACCCAAGCCGCGCCGGTCGCTGCGGGCGGCGAGTGAAGTATCTGATATGATTGCCGGCCCGCGTTGAGGTGGTCTGGTAGCAATGGATAGCAGAAGAAGACCTTGACGTCAGATTGGTTTGGTCAAGTTCAGGCAATAGCACCTAAATGGCATTAAGCCCCGGCAAGCCGAGCAACTCAGCGGCGCGGCGCGCCACGATTTTGACACTGGCGACATCAGGGCCGGTGATAGTCAGGTGACCCATCTTGCGACCTGCGCGCGCGTGCTCCTTGCCGTATAAGTGCAGGTGCGCCCCCGGCAGGCTCAGTACAGAGTACCAGTCCGGCTCCTGCGGTTGACCGTCGGCGTCAAACCACACGTCGCCCAGCAGGTTGAGCATGATAGCTGGGGAATGCTGGT
>CALMOO010000197.1:897-5769 GCA_937871705.1 uncultured Hymenobacter sp. | reverse complement strand
TCCTCAGGCAGCGGCGAAGCTACAGGCGCTGGCTTCGGCTGCGGGCCTGACGGTGGCCGTGTTCCTCGATTTGAACGTGGGCATGAACCGTTCGGGCATTTCCCCGGCAGCAGCTTTTGACTTGTACCAGCAGTGCGCGGCCCTGCCCAACTTGACAGTAGTGGGGCTGCATGCCTATGACGGGCACATCCACGACGAGGACCTGGCCACGCGCACTGCGCGGTGCCATGCTGCATTTGCGCCGGTAGAAGAGCTAGCGGAGCGGTTGCGGGGCACAGGTGCTAGCCCGGTGATTGTGGCAGGCGGCACGCCTACCTTTCCTATACATGCCGCCCGCCCAGGCGTAGAGTGCAGCCCCGGCACCTTTATGTACTGGGATGGCGGCTACGGCCGGGCCTTTGCCGAGCAGCCGTTTTTGCCCGCGGCATTGGTCCTGAGCCGGGTCGTGTCGCTACCCGACGCCACCAAGCTGTGCCTGGACCTAGGGCACAAAGCCATAGCCTCCGAAAGTGCACTGGACCAGCGCATCACGTTCCTCAATGCTCCAGACCTGCGGGCGGTGGGCCACAGCGAAGAGCATTTGGTGGTAGAGGCGGGGCCAAACCATGGGTACCAGCTGGGTGACTTACTCTACGGGTTGCCGCACCACATCTGCCCCACGGTGGCCCTCTATGAACGAGCCTTGGCAATTGAAAACCAGCAAGTGGCCGGTGAGTGGCTAACCAGCGCGCGCACCCGAACCATTACCGTATAGCCCATGCTGATTATAGATGCGCACCTAGACTTGAGCATGAACGCGCTGGAGTGGAACCGGGACTTGACCTTGCCTGTGGCGGCGATAAACGCGCGCGAAGCCGGCCTAACCGATAAGCCCGACCGAGGCAAGGCCGTCGTCAGCCTACCCGCCCTGCGCCAAGGCAACGTAGGTCTGGTAGTGGCCACCCAAATTGCGCGCTTCGTGGCCCCTGGCAACCCCTTGCCCGGCTGGCATTCTCCTACCCAGGCCTGGGCACAAACGCAGGGCCAGCTGGCGTGGTACCAAGCCATGGAAGCCGCCGGCGAGATGGTGCAAATCAACAACTTAGCTACGCTAGAGCAGCACCTCGCCCTTTGGGCAAACGATGCCCCTTGCGAGAATAAACCCATCGGCTACATTCTGAGCCTGGAAGGGGCCGACTCGTTGGTGACTGTGGGCCACCTGGAGCAGGCCTATGCCCGCGGCCTGCGGGCCGTGGGGCCAGCCCACTACGGCCCCGGCCGCTACGCGCAGGGTACTGACGCCGCGGGCGGGCTAGGCGCCTCAGGCCGCGCACTGCTTAAAGAGATGGAGCGTTTGAATATTATCCTCGACGCTACCCATTTGTGCGACGAGAGCTTTTGGGAAGCGCTCGACCACTTCCACGGGCCTGTGTGGGCTAGCCACAACAACTGCCGGGCCCTGGTGAACCACAACCGCCAGTACAGCGACGACCAGATTCGGGCACTAGCGGCGCGCGGCGCCGTGATTGGGGTAGCGCTAGACGCCTGGATGCTAGTGCCGGGCTGGGTACGGGGAACCTCCACACCCCAAGCCTTGCACTGCAATCTGGAAGTTGTGGTAGACCACATCGACCATATTTGCCAGCTCACGGGCTCGGCGCTGCACATCGGGCTGGGCACCGACCTGGACGGGGCCTTCGGCCGCGAGCAGTGCCCCTACGACCTAGAAACCATTGCTGACTTGCAAAAAATACCCGCGCTGCTGGCTAAACGAGGCTACAGCGCGCTAGCAATAGAGAACATGCTGCATGGCAACTGGCTAAGATTTTTGAAAAATGTGTGGCAATAAGTCATCTCGGATAACTCTTAAGAAGCCAGAAAATAGAGGTATCCACTTAAAAAGCAAAAGTAAAACGCACTACTTGTTACGGCTAAAGGATAAATGACTTCCCAGGGAGTGTTAACAGTGATTACTAAGTTGGGACATGGAAATGATGCTCACCAATGCGCAATGGGCGCGGCTAGCGCCGTTGCTGCCGGGCCGGGAAGGAACCAGCGGCTGGCGTGGCCGCGACAACCGCCGGGCAGCAGGTGGCTCCTGAGCTGCTGCATCTTAATGCCATCGTTCAGCAGCCCTAAGAATCCTGCCAAGCCGCTGCGCCAGTAGCTCCCAACAAAAAGCCCTGCTGGTATCAGCAGGGCTTTTGTGGTTAGCGGGGAGGGTGATATACCTAAGTGGACGCGACCAATCAGCGGACTATAATATGTGGACGAGTGATAGTGGACTAGTGTAACTATGGCCACAAAGCTCGGGCGTAAAAAGATGCTTCGCCAGGACACTCTGTTAATATTCAGGCCATTGTATTCCAGTAATATAGTGCATCTATGGTATAGATTAATCTGGGTTAAGTGCCGAACTTCTCTCGCCTACCCCCCTTGGCGGCCTGCAAACGCCTCTGCGCCTTTGCACCAACGCGCCCTTTTTCGGACATTGCCCTAGGCCTAGTAGGCCTACAGTTGGCAGCCGCTGCGCCCCGCGAGTAGGGGAGGAGTGCCAATGTGTGAACACAGCTTATTCACTATAGTATCTAAGGTATTTACCCTCATGTATTTCCTTGCTCGCGCTGCGCACGTTTTATCATATTCTGCTCATAGGAACCTGCCTGCCAGGTGCCCGTGCTTCAGCGTAGGGCCAGCAAGCTGCCCCGTGGGTAGTCACCAGGGCGCGGTCACTGCCTTGTAAACTAAATAGCGCGCGCCGGGTGTATGTTTAAGTATGGACCATTTTCTAAAACTGCTGGCCTACGACTGTGGCCTGAGCCAGACCCAGTACTGGCAGCTGCGCCTGCTCGGCTCCATCTCCTTCATGCCGCTGCTCGGCGTTCTGTACCTACTGTTTTTTGGTAGGCGCAAGCAGCCTGGCCCGCCGGCAGCCCGCCCTGCCCTGTCGCTGTGGGTAACCAGTGAGGGGCGGCTGGTTGCCTTGCCTGAGCGGCCTGCCCCCGGTATTGAGGAGCCCCGCTATAGCTAGCGGGGTTTTTTATGTCCGTTAGCCAGCCTTTATAAAACGTAGCTGAGGGGCAGCACAATCCAATCTATCCCACTATTTCGTTGGTTCATCGAATAGCAACTGAGGATTTTTTTTGCTGCAAATATCTTTGTCTCAGTGGTTTTCATAAATATATAAAATACAAAATCGGAACTATGCTTAGTCCTGTACCTACTCTGTTACACACGTACTTTGAAAACCCGGTAGGCAGGCTACTCGAACACCCCGTGGAGCACTACATCTTGGTGGAATACTCGACGGGCCCCCGCCAGCTTACGGAGCTACAAGCCTTCCTTAACCAAGCCGGGCAGCTACTGGCCCAGCGTGGCTGGGACAAGCTACATAGCCACCAGGGGATGATGGGAGCCTTCACGCAAGAAGAAATAGCGTGGATAACTGAGTACTGGTCTACAAAAAAGCACCACCCCACCGACCTGTATGGCGCGATGCTGCTACCCCATGAGGTATTTGCCCATCTCTCCTGGAAGGGCAACGGCTCTACCATGCGACCGCTTACTATCCCAAGCTCCGCCAAGCGCCTAAACTAGGCTCGTCAGCCTGGTGCGCTCCTGAGTTCCGACCCGGCACCGAGCTCTACCCTGTAGCTTCAATCTCTTCGATAGCCTAGGTAAAGCCGATGAGCTCAACCACGACTCAGCCGCGGCCATCACGCACTACCGGTGCTCTTTAGAGTTAAATTCGCAGAACAGCAATGCCCGGCAGCACCTGCAGGTGCTGGGCGCTTCTGCATCGAGTACACTCGCTAAGTAAAGTAGGTCGCGCCTATCGAAACCGGGTGTGTGCAGCACCCCGCCGCGTTGCCACCCGAGGCGAAGGCACTCAATACATTGCCTTGCCGAGACAAAGCGGCGCTAAGCTGCCCTTTTACCGCTGGCTGCCCGAGTCACGAACAAACCAGTGAGCGGCAGCTTGTTGCATCGCGCTGCACTCGGCGCTGTCAGAAGCCCAGGCGACAATTCCATCCGGGCGTATCAGCACAGCGCTTAAGCCTAGTTGTTCTTTCGCTCGGTCCGAAACATACATTATTTGCTCGCTGTAGTCATTTGCCCACCTTTCGAGGGACGCATTCTTAGCGAAGTCAAGCAGCATTCCTTGGCCAGCGTGCAGTAGCTCGCCAATTCTGGTGCCGTTCTCAAGCTCAAAGTCGGGAACGCTGTTGCCTACCAGCGGGTGGTCGCTACCGAGGGGGTAGGGCGTAGCAATGCCCCATATACGCCCGGCAAAGTAGGTGGCGCCATCGCGCGTATCCATTAGGTCGCGGATAATGGCATTGAGCGCGCGGGCCTGTGGGTCGGGGTGCATAATGGCCACCTGGGCGCGTGACCAATCCAGCACCCGCTCCCCAATCAAGTGCCGTTCAGCTTGATAGCTGTCTAATAATCCTTCTGGTGCTTGCTCCTTACAGGTAGCTGCGAGCTTCCAGCCCAGGTTCAGGGCATCGCCCAGCCCAAGGTTTAGTCCTTGGCCGCCCAGCGGCGAATGAATGTGCGCGGCATCGCCGGCCAGCAGCACCCGGCCGTTGCGGTAGGTGGTGGCCTGCCGGGCGCGGTCGGTCCACGTGGTGGCAATGTGTAGGGCCTTGATAGTAACGTCGGTGCCCGAGATGCGGCGCAGTAGTTCCTGCAGGTGTTCCAGGGTGATGGGCTTTTGGGCCTGATGAAAGGCTCCGCCGTCAAAATCCTGTAATATTACGTAGCCGGGCTGCGACTGCAGGTACATGCCGGTGGGAGTCACGTTGCGGCCGGGCTTGAGCTTCTCCGGGTCGGCGAGGTCAACCTGGGCCGAGTAGCCGGTAAATTTCGGCTCCGTACCAACGAAGTCAA
>CALMOO010000197.1:0-887 GCA_937871705.1 uncultured Hymenobacter sp. | reverse complement strand
CCACAAGCCAGCTGCCTCTCAGCGAATGGCCGCCTGCCTGCACGGTTACTTCGTCCGCGGTTTGCTGAAAGTCTGTGATGGCCAGCCCGCGCCTGATTACTACCCCCAAGGTTTCGGCGCGATGGGCCAGCACCGTTTCCAGCTCCGCTAGTTCAGCAAACAATGGGCTGCCCGGCGAGCTGGACAAGCGGTATGGCCACTGCGAAAAGTCGACTTTATCGACTTGCAATTGAATGCCAGCGAAGTGCCCTCCACCTTGAGGTTTAGAGCCTTGTCCGGAAGGTGGGGCGGTATGGGGGAAGGTAAGGCGTTTGGGCACCTCCAGCGCTGCCAGCAACCCCCGGCGGTAAAGCGCCTCAACCGAAAGCGCATTTAGCCCCCGCAGGCCGAACGGCAGCTGCTTCAGGGGCGAGTGCTGGCTCTTCGCCTTTTCCAGCACCAAAACGGAGCAGCCAGCCAGCGCTAGCTCACAGGCCAGGAATAGACCTACCGGGCCGGCGCCGGAAATAAGTACATCGTAAAGTGATTGATTCTGTGCAGGTTCCATGATGTTTGAGTGGGGCAACCATCGTGCATGATTGCCCCACAAAATTCCGGAATGCTCCTGCGCTAGGCTTGTACAAACGCGACAAAATCGGCGCCTACCCTCTGCTGCCCGCTCTTTACTTTGCGCGCAAACGCGGCGGGCGTGGTGCCGCTGTAGCGCTTAAATTCCCGGCTCAGGTGGGCTTGGTCGGTATAGCCCAGCTCCTGCGCCAAGCCGGCCAGGTTGGCCGCCGGATGCAGCCATAAGTGGTTGCGTACCTGCTCAAAGCGCATCAGGGAAGACACGTCTTTGACCGTGTAGCCGGCCGCCTGCTTGAACTTCCGTTCCAGGGTGCGCACCG
>CALMOO010000196.1 GCA_937871705.1 uncultured Hymenobacter sp. | reverse complement strand
CATAACATTCGCCAGGCTAAAAAAGGTTGGCTGCAAGTGTCATGAACCGGAATGCGGCGCGGCGGTCGCAATTTCGCCTCAAATATAGCCTTGATTCGGCCCTACCCCCCTACTTATGTCTACGCCCGCTCCAAGCCGCCTGCAGCAGCTGCTCGCCTTTTACGAAGCCGACCCTACTGATGCGTTCACGATTTATGCGCTGGCTACCGAATACCGCGCCGACGACCCTAAGAAAGCTTGGGAATATTACCAGACGCTACTAACCGAGCACCCCGACTACGTGGGCACCTACTACCACGCCGGCAAGCTGCTCGAAGGCTTTGGTAAGAAAGATGAAGCCGAACAAATCTACCGCAAAGGCTTAATAGTAAGCCGCAAGGCCGGGCAGCTGCACGCCGCCAGCGAGCTGCAACAAGCCCTGAACAGCTGCCTGGGCCTGGACTACGAAGACGACTAGCCGGCGCGCAGCTGCCATCTTTGCCGCTCTACTCACGCGCTGCCATGCCTACTAAAATTCTCCTGGTCGAAGACGAACCAAAGGTGTCGGCCTTCATCCGGCGGGGCCTGGAGGAGGAAGGCTACGAGGTGCTGGTAGCCTACGACGGAGCCTTTGGCCAGCGCCTGGCCCTAAGCGAGGCCGTCGACCTGCTGATACTCGACGTGATACTGCCAGGCCAGAGCGGCTTGGACGTATTGAAGGCCGTACGGGCGCAAAATCAGGAGCTTCCAATCCTGATGCTGACTGCCCTGGGCACTACCCAAGACAAACTGCTGGGCTTTGCTGGCGGGGCCGATGACTACCTGGTAAAGCCCTTCGACTTTGCCGAGCTGCTGGCGCGGGTGCGCGCCCTCACGCGCCGCCGGGGCCGCGCCGAGCCCAAAGGCAACCAGCTGCGCCTAGCTGATTTGGTAGTAGATACGGCGGCCAAAACCGTAATGCGCGCCGGCCAGCCCATTAAGCTCACCGCCCGCGAGTTCAACCTGCTCGAGCTGCTGCTGCGCCACCAGGGCCGCGTGCTCAGCCGCGGCGAAATCGCGGAGCACACCTGGGAAGAGCCCATCGACGCCGGCTCCAACGTCATTGATGTGTACGTAAACTACCTGCGCAACAAGGTTGATAAAGGCTACGATAAGAAATTGATTCACACTGTTGTAGGTATGGGCTACGTGCTGCGGGAAGAGTAGGGGGTAGGGCTGATTTATAAACAAAAAAAGGCTTTCTCAAGGAAGAGAAAGCCTTTTTTGCAAGTAGTGATGAAGGAGCAGGTATCCTTAATTACGTACTACTAGTGGGTTAGCAGCCAGCTCAGTAATCGGAATGGGCCAGATGTAGAGGCTGCTGGTCGGCGGCACCTCTTTTATCGTGCTTTTAGCCGGAATAGTAGCAAGCAGGCGCATGATATCTTGGTTGCGAATACCTTCTCCCAAAAACTCAATGCGACGCTCAAGTAGCAGCGCATCGGTCATGTCGCTTGCAGAGGCAAAACCCGTATAAACGCCCGCAGGGTTGGAGCGGCCGCGCACGGCATTGAGCAGCGCCAACGCTTGAGCATCAACAGTATTGGTGGAGCGAACACGGGCTTCGGCCAGGTTTAGCAGCACTTCTGCATAGCGGATAACGGGGGCGTTGTCGGTATAAGCGCCCGCCGAGCCAGTCGGATACTTCTTTAAAAACGTTTCGGCGCCCGATTTTACCACAAAGTTGGTGCGGCGGGCATCATCTGCGCCGAAGCCAGGGTCGGCGACAATACTGCCCGCGGCGGTGTTTAAGCTGTACTCGCCGCCACTACCCCCCAACGAGGCGGGCAAGTAGTAGAAACCAAGCTGATTCTGAGTGCCGGGCGAATCCTGGGTTGTAAAAGGGAAAGATAAAATGCTCTCCGTAGTTGTTTGTGGCGGCGCAAACACAGCCACTACCGAGGGGTTCAGGGCGTGGGCTACGCCACTTGGTGCCACGAATGGGGCAGAAGCGGGCACCAACTTATTAGCTTCCGTTATAACGGAGGCGTAATTGCCCATGCTCAAGTATACACGGGTCTTGAGGGCAATAGCCGTGTTGCGGTGAGCGCGGGTAACGTTGTCGCCATTAGTAAGCGGCAAGTTTTTCTCAGCAAAATCCAGGTCAGCCAGAATCTGGGTGTACACGTCGGCCACCGAAGCACGAGCCAGCTGGTTGTCAGCCGGGCTTTTCTCCGACAGCAGGCGTAGGGGTAGGCCGGGCTTGGTGCCATTGCCATCGGCATAGGGCCGGGCATAGAGCTGCAGCAGTGAGTAGTAGCATAGGGCTCGCAGCAGCTGGGCCTCGCCCCGGTATTGATTAACAGTGGCGGCGAATGTGGCCGGGAAAGTAGGCGCTACAAACTTGGCAGCGTTCGCATCCAAGCCCGCCAAAAACACATTTATCTGGTTGATAGCCCCGTAGCCGTAGCTCCAGCAGTTAATGACGTCGTTCTGCGAAGTCTCGGTTTCAGTATGGGCCCATACCGAATAACCCGTCACGGCATTGTTAGTGCGGTTCAGGAAATCATTGGCCCGAATATCACCATAAATCTGATACCGGCCGCCCAGAAAATTGCCGGTTTTGACGTAGCTATAGAGGCCGTTTACGCCCTGAGCAATCCTGGTAGGCGTGTCGAAGGCTACTTGGTCGGAGAGCTGCGTGGTGGGTATGGGGCTCAGCAGCTCCTTGCGGCAGGCTGTGGTGCCCAGAGCCAAAGCCAGTGCCGTGGTGGCAGTAATAAGCGGTTTTTTAAATAGAATTTGCATCGAAGAAGCGATAAGATTAGAAGCCGACAGTCAATCCAGCCGTGTAGGTGCGGGCCTGGCCCACCGAGTTGCGGTCGACGCCGGGGGCGGTGTTGCTTGAGCCGTTAGAGGAAATCTCGGGGTCGATGCCGGAGTACCGGGTTACGAGCGCGAGGTTCTGGGCCTGCACGTAGAAGCGGGCGCTGGCCAGCTTGATTTTGGTCAGTAGGTCTGACTTGAAGGTGTAGCCGAGCTGCAAGTTGCGCAAGCGCGCAAAGTCACCCTTTTCAATATTCGACGACATAACCAGGGCCGAGCCGTTCGACACGTTGTCGCCATACACCACGGCGGGGTAGAGGGCATCGCGGTGGTCGGGCGTCCAGTGGTCCTTGATGTCGACGGCATTGTTCCAGAAGCGCTGGTCATGCAGGCCGGCTTTCGTACCGTTGTAGATGTAGTTGCCCCCCGAAAACTGGATGAATACGCCCAGGTCAAGGCCTTTGTAGGTGAAGGTGTTGTCGAAGCCGCCGTACCAAGTCGGCAGTACCGGGCCGTAATACTGGCCGTCGGTAATCTGGCTGGGCGCCGTGGTGCTCTTGCCGGTAGCCTTGTTTGTCCAGCCTGAGCCACCATACTGGTATTCTGCCACGGTGCCATCGGCCTTCTGAATCATGCGTCGGCCATTCTCCGGGTCTACGCCCAATGACTGCACCGCCAGGATAGAGCCGATGGAACGGCCAGCCGTGGTGTAGTTC
>CALMOO010000195.1 GCA_937871705.1 uncultured Hymenobacter sp. | reverse complement strand
TACGGTGGCCAGGTTGCAGCATGCCGTTTTCATTGAGGCAGGCTATTGATAGCTTCTTGGTTTCAATGCAGGTCTTCGGCGGCGGGGCATAGGCAATTCTGGGCATTGAAAAACAGCGAAGCTGCTGAAAAAACAACCGAATTTATTAGGGAAGAGGCAGAAAACATCAGCATTTTTCAGCATCTGTGGCCACAGGCCTCGCGCACGTGTGCGTACTGCTGACAAAACCCCTCGCGTGCGCGGGGGTGCGTACTGGTCCGGAAACCCTACCTACGGGATGCGCTAGTGCGCTAGCCAGGGCCCGAACGGCGGGCATGGCAGCCACAGCGGCCCGATACTCCAACGTGAGCAGGGAGGCGTACCACTTGGTAGGCTTGCCGCGGTAAGTGGTCTTGCGGCCCTTACGATACTGCTCCTCCCATACGCTATCAACGAGGAGATACTTGGCCAGGCCTCGGAATCGCTTCGCTACTAATTGCGATTCGTAGTAGATAGGTTTCTGTGTACCTGGGAAGCTGGCGCGGTGGGTGAACACGCCGGTTTCTTCGCGTCGGTAGAGGATGCTGGCCCGGCGGCTGGTGATGGGGCACACCAGGTAGTAGCGGCTACTGGTGCAGTGCGGCAGGTTGCTACCCACGGCCACTACCTGCACGTGGTAATCGTGGCTCCTGCCCTGGTCGTCTTGGTAGCGGAGCCGCAGGTAGCCGGCACCCTGGGGCTGGATGTGCGACGATATCTCAATCCGGCCGGTGACCTGGCCACGACGAGTCCAGCGCATGGATAAGAAGTTATGGCCGGGTTTTAGCATGCCTTGTCTACTTAGATAGCCGATATCTAAGCGCTTCATTTCGTCGCAAGTTGCTGGGAATGTGGGGAATTGAGGCACTTAACGGGGTGTTTATCGCCTTGGAAGGAGGCACAAGATAACCTAAATCTTTAGGGAATACGAACAATGTCCTTGCTAAGTGCCTGATAACAAGGCTTTATCAATGTCGGAAAGTGTGCACTTTTGTGCTCGACACCCTCAGATTGGTATTGAACAATGCAAGACTTAAGGTACTGCAAAAAGTAGAAAGACTGAAAATCTGCTGCATATTCCCTGAAGAAGGAGTGCCAGTAGTGTGCTGCACGGCTAGCCCACGAAAAAGCCCCGACTGGAAAGGTCGGGGCTTCGTGGACTGGCAGGCTTACTAAAAATTAGATAAGCGCTCAGTATCCCTTGCTTGCCGTTGAGCCTGCTCGAAGTGTCGCCACACCATAACGGGCGGCCTCCTACGTAGGGCTTCAG
>CALMOO010000194.1 GCA_937871705.1 uncultured Hymenobacter sp. | reverse complement strand
GCCAGCGCGGGGCACCACATAATGCCGTACCCGTACACGCGGTTGCCGAAAGTGCCGGTGCTACCCGCGCTCAGGGTCAGCACCCAGACTACGGAGCGCTGCCAATTGGCGTTTCAGATAGAAACTGCTTGCTCGAAAAGCACCACGAGTAGGCGAATGGTTGCCGTGCCCTACCCCTGTTATATGAGGTAGTCGGATAAATCGAGACAGCTATAGAGTATGCTTTTTTCTGCATCACGAAAGCCAGTCATCACCTGCTAAGCGGCTGCTTAGCAGGTGATGACTGGCTTTCAGAAATCTCCTCACGTGTGTGGTTATATAACCAGGGTAGAGCATCCAACCTAGCCGGTGCAGTTCGTCTTTTAGTTAATTAAAAGAGGTCCTAAATTCCAGCGGCGACAGGTTCGTTTTGGCTTTGAACAGCTTGCTGAACGAGGGCACATGCTCGAAGCCCAGCTCGTAAGCAATTTCGCTGACAGTCAACGTGGTGGTTGATAATTTTTCCTTGGCTTTGGCTATTAGCTGGGCGTGAATGTGCTGCTGTGTGTTTTGCCCCGTCACCACGCGCAGCAGATTGCTTAAGTACTTGGGCGACAGATGCAGGCAGTCGGCCACGTAATGCACGGTCGGCAAGCCTCTTTCTAGTAAAGCAGCGCTGTTGAAATACGCTTGCAGCAGGGTTTCCAACCGTTCGAGCACCTCGTGGTTGGCCTTTTCGCGGGTAATGAATTGGCGGTCATAAAACCGGTTACCATAGTTCAGTAAGCCTTCCACCTGCGAGATGATTATTTGCTTGCTAAACCGGTCAATATTGGTGCTGCACTCCTGCTCAATAGCCAGCACAATGTTGGTGATGGTCGCCTCTTCCTTAGCCGAAAGAAATAGAGCCTCTTTAAGCGAGTAATCCCAAAAATCGTACTGCTGGATGGTTTTTGCCAGCGGCGTATTCCACAGAAAATCAGGGTGGAGGTACACCACCCACCCTGATTTTTCTGCGTCCTCAGCTGGGGCGGCCACCGCCATGCTGAACACTTGGTTGGGCGCCATGAACGAGAGGATGCCTTCGTTGAAGTCAAACGAGTGCTGCCCGTATTTCATGTTGAAATTGCGCATGCGCTTGACGGCAATGGTATAAAAATCCAGCACCATGCTCGTGGGCTCCGCGCCATACTGGTGCGGCACAGTGCCCACATCTACCACGCTGAGCAGCGGGTGCTGGGGCGGGGGCAGCTGCGCAAACGCGTGAAACTCACTTATCGTGCTGAAGCGCCTCATGCTGGCTCGCCGTCCTTAGCTATTTCCAGCACCAGCTTGCCCCGGCCGTGCCCAGTCTGGCTTTCGCGGTGAGCGTCGGCCACCTGCGCCAGCGGAAATACTTGGCTGATGACTACCTGCACCTGGCCCGCATCAATCAATTGGGCGATTTCCTCCAGCCAATCCTGGCGGGGCTGGTTGGCGGCCAGCGCGCCCGTGGCTTGCTGCTGGGCCAGAGCTGCCTGCATTGCTTCGTCGAAGGGAAAATCGACATTGACGCTGACAAAGATGCCGCCGGGCTTCAGCGTAGTCACGGCTTTCACGCGCTCGGCGTTGTCGCGCAGCGGCGAGGCTTCTAGCACCACGTCTACGTCGCGCACTAGTTCTTCCCACGACTGACTTCGGTAGTCAATTGCCTCATCAGCTCCCAGCTGCTTGAGGTAGTCCAGGTTGCCGGCCGAGGCGGTGCCGATGACATACGCGCCCTTGGCTTTGGCAAATTGCACGGCGAGGCTGCCTACCCCCCCCGAAGCCCCCTGAATCAGGATGCGTTGCCCTGCTTGCAGCTGGCCGTGCTCGAAGAGTCCCGTCCAGGCCGTGAGGCCGGCCAGCGGCACGCCGGCCGCTTGCACGAAACTGAGGCTTTTGGGCTTGTGGGCAAACTGACTGGCTTTGGCCGCGCAATACTCAGCGTAGCTGCCATCGCCGGGGAAGTTAGGCTCGCCGTACACGGCATCGCCTTTTTGGAATCCGGTGACCTCGCTGCCTACCTCTTCTACTATGCCGGCCGCGTCCCAGCCCAGAGTCAGCGGCAAGGTCAGGTAAGCTCGTAGCGCATCGTTGCCACCTTCCCGAATGGCCCAGTCTACCGGGTTCACGCCGCTGGCGTACACCTTGATGAGCAGTTCGTCGGCCGCCGGCACGGGCCGCGCCACTTCTTCTAGTTGCAGGACCTCGGGCCCCCCAAAGGCGTGAATTCTGACTGCTTTCATAAGTAGTTATTTTCTTTGTTGTTGACAATACAAAGGTCGCCGCTACCTGCGCCGCGGGTTTAACCAAAATGCCCTTTGTCTTAGTCAAAATGACGCCGCGTACGAGCGCTTGGCACCTCGTACAGGTGAATAGCTACGCGTGCACGGTGCGCCCCGACCTTCTCTGTAGCCAGCTGCTGCGCAAGTCGGAATTTTCACTTTGTTAATTCAATAATTCCTGTTGCTGTGCCCTATAAAGCAGCCAGGAGCATCCCCTAGTGAGAAAGACAGGAAGGCCGGCCAGTCAATCCGCTGCTGTCGCCGACTAAAGTAGAACGATGCGGCATGAGGCGGCGGCGTGCCGTATGCAGGCGTTCCTACTAAGTTAAGGGCCTGGCTCACCAAGCCGTCTGGCGGAGTTTGTCAAGCTGCACCACCCGGATAGTATTGGGCAGCAGCTCAATGAAGCCACTCTGTCGGAACTCGCTGAGGGTGCGAATCAGCGACTCGGGCGCCATGCCGACCAGCGCGGCCATATCGTCGCGCGTGAGGTGAATGTCGGCGGTGGGCGCTTCTTCGTGCAGGCGCACCAGCACGTCGGCTACTCGGTGCCGGATAGAGCGGTAGGCCATGTCTAGCAGCTGCTGCTCGCGCTCGCTTACGCGCCCGGCCAGCAGCCGAATGAACTGCTGGCTCACTTCACGGTTGCGCAGCAGGAGCTGCAAAAAGTCGTCCTGCGGAATGTAAATCAATTCCGAGTCGTCCACGGCCACGGCCGAGTTGCGGTGCGGCGTGCCCTCCAGTAGCGTGAGGTAGCCAAAAAACTCGCCGGGACCGTAGAGGCCCGTAATCAGCTCCTTGCCACCCGCGGTGGTTTTCAGGGTTTTGACGCGCCCGGCCTGCACGAAGTAAACCCGCGTGGCCTCGTCGCCTTCGAGGTACACGTCCTGGCGCTTGCGCACGAGGTGGGGCTTACGGTCGAGCGAGAGGCCGGCGAGACTGCTAGTGGCGCGGGCATCGGCCAAAAATTCGTGCAGGCCATTGGCGCGCAGGTCGTAGTCGGGCTTGAGGTGCGCAAAGCGGTGCAGCCGGCTCGCCACGGCCCGCAGCAAGGTGGCCTGGTCGAAGGGCTTAGTGAGGTAGTCGTCGGCGCCGAGCTCCATGCCCCGGCGCAGGTCGGTAAGCTCGGTTTTGGCGGTGAGGAAGATGAAGGGCACGCCCGTGAGCTGCGGGTTTTGGGTGAATACAGCCAGCACGCCGTAGCCGTCGAGCACGGGCATCATAATGTCGCACAGCACCAGGTCGGGCCGGGTGGCCAGGGCCAGCGCGATGCCTACCCGGCCGTTTTCGGCGGGTTGCACGGCATAGCCCGCCAGCCCCAGTATCTCGGCGGTATTGTCGCGGATAAACTTGTCGTCTTCAATCAGTAATATCGTTTTCATAAGGGACGGTGATGGTGACGGTAGTGCCTTGGCCGAGGGCACTTTGCAGGGCTATGGTGCCGCCCATCAGGTCGAGGTAGCGAGCAATGATGTAGAGCCCCAGCCCCGTGCCGGGCACGGTGCTGACGTTGCGGGCCCGGAAAAACCGCTCGAACAAATGCGCTTGGTCTTCGGCCGAAATCCCTACCCCCTCGTCGGTCACCGACAGCGTGAGCACCTGCTCGTGGCACGTGCCGCGCACGGTCACAGTCGAGCCCGCGGGTGAATATTTGAGCGCGTTGGATAGCAGATTGACCAGGATTTTGTGCAGCAGCGAGGCGTCGAGCTGCACCGGGGTAGGGCAGTGCACCTGCCAGGCTATGGTCTGGCCCGGTTTTACCAGGCTTTGCACGTCGGCCAGGGCTTGGGGCAGTAGGCTAGCCAGGTCGAGGCGCGTGGGGTGGGTTTCAATGCGGCCTTCCTCAATGCGGCCCACAGAAAGAAATTCCTCCAGAATATCATTGAGTTGCTTTACCGACGTGCGGATGCGCTCGACGTGCCGCAGGCGCTGGGGTTGCTGCTCGCCGCTAGGGTAGCTACCGATGAGGTCGGCCGAGGTGAGCACGGCCGTGAGCGGGGTGCGAAACTCGTGCGAGGCCATACTCACAAAGCGCGATTTCAACTCGCCCAGCTCTTGCTCGGCGGCCAGGGCCTGGGTCAGCTCGGCGGTGCGCTTTTCGAGCTGGCCCAGGGTTACGAGCAGGGCGTGGGTGCGGTCGGCCACCTGCTGCTCGAGGTCGGCATTGAGGCGCGCTACCTGCTGGTGCTGAGCTAGTAGCTCCTGCTCGGCGGCCTTTTTAAGGGAAATGTCGAGGATGTAGGCCACCACGTACAGCTCCTCGTCGAGGTGAAAGTAGCTCAGGCTGACCTCGACCGGAAACACGGTGCCATCGTGGCGCTGGCCCAGCAAAGCGCGGTGGCCGCCCATGCTGCGCACCTGGGGGTAGGCATTGAACGACTCGCGCAGCTGCTCGTGGCGCCGGCCGGCCGCGCCGGGCACCAGCACTTCGATGGGCTGGCCCAGCAGCACCTCGGGCTCGTAGCCGAAGAGCTGCCCCGCCAGCTGGTTGGCCGACACGATGCTACCCGGCTGGTCGCAGACGATGATGCCGATGGTGGCGTTGGTAAACACGGCCTCGAACCGCCGCACGCTGTGCGCCAGCTCGCGCTCGGCCTGCTGCAGGCGGCCCTGGGCGCTGAGGCGAATCAGGAGCAGGGGCCGGCTTTCAACTTCAAAATAAGCGAGTTCGAGGTAGCCACGCAGCGCCTCGCCGGTTTGGCGGCGAATGTTGGCCTGCACCTGCACGCGGCCTTCGTGCTGCGCGCGGTCGCACAGAGCCTGCCACTGTGCGCCCGTCCAGGGCGGGGCGCGCAGCGAGTGGTCGGGGTCGGCCAGAAACTCGGCCTCCGACGCATAGCCCAGCAGGCGCACTCCCGCTGGGTTTACCTGCGTAAACCAGCCCAAGGCCAGGTCGTAGAGCCCCACTAGGTCGGGGCCCTGCGTGTAGAACAGGTCGGCCAGGGCATCGGGGTAGGGGAAGGTGGCCATATTCCGGGAAGGTAGGCACGGTGGGGTAAGCTTGGGGAGAAAGGGCTTGTGCAGGCAGGCAGCGCATGCTGCTGAGTTGGAAACAAGCTCAAGAGAATACAAGCAAGTCTATAAACCTGTCATGCTTCGACAAGCCACCTGACAGATGTCAGCCAGCCACCTGACGGACGTCATGCCTGCGCCTGAAGTAGCCCGGTAGCTTTGCCAGCAGCCATTCGGCCCCTTGCTCATGTTTCCTTCCACCACTTCGTCAGGGTTTTTTCCCCAAGCCATTGTGCTGTTGGTGCTGTTGCCACAGGCCGACTCGGGGGCGGCCCAGGCCTTTGTGCGGGCCGCGCTGCACACGTTGCAGCAGCAGCTGGGGGCGGCCATTCGGGTGCTGCGTGTGGATGAGGCTACCCACCCCGATGTGGTGCGCAGCTTCGATGGCCAGGACCTGCCCTGCTGGGTGCTCATGCGGCATGGTGTGGAGCTATGGCGGCAGCCTGGCCTACCCGCCGGGGCCAGCACAGTAGCGTTGATAATGAGCAAGCTAGCCTTGCCGCCCGCCACCGTGAGCTGAATAGGCAGCCCAGCCGCGCGGCTCCCCTTCTACTAACTAAAACTCCTTTATGAAAAACGATTTGCAAGGCAAAACTGCCCTGGTTACGGGCGCGGCTTCCGGTATTGGCCGGGCCGTGGCGCTGCTCTATGGCGAGTACGGCGCCAAAGTCATGGTGTCGGACATCGACGAGGCCCAAGGGCAGCAGGTGGTGGCCGAGCTGCAAGCCAATGGAGCTACCGCGCAGTTCTACAAGGCCGACGTGGGCGACCCGGCCCAGTGCCACCAGCTGGTGCAAGCTACTGTAGCCGCCTTCGGCACGCTGGATGTGGCTTGCAACAACGCCGGCATCACGGGCGAGCTGAGCTTGACCGCCGACTACTCGCTCGAGGGTTGGCAGCGCATTATTAACGTCAACCTCAACAGCGTCTTTTTCTGCCTCAAGTACGAGCTAGAAGTGATGCTGAAGCAGGGTAGGGGGTCGATAATCAACATGTCATCCATCCTGGGGCAAGTGGGCACGCCCACGCTGGCGGGCTATGTCACGGCCAAGCACGGCGTGGTAGGCCTCACCCAAACGGCCGCCCAGGAGTACGCCGCCCAGGGCATCCGCATCAACGCCGTGGGGCCGGCCTACATCGACACGCCGCTGCTGGGCGCGTTTTCGGCCGAAACCAAGCAGGGGCTGGCGGCGCTGCACCCCATCGGCCGGCTGGGCCGAGCCGAGGAGGTGGCCGAGCTGGTCATCTGGCTCAGCTCCGAGAAGGCTTCCTTCTTGACGGGCTCTTACTACCCCGTCGATGGTGGCTACCTGGCGCGCTAGCCAACTTTTCAAGTTATTCCCTACCCCCATGAAAATCGCCGAACCCGACTTTGTCCTTGAGCAGCCCGAAAGCCTCGTAGCACTCCTAAAGGCCATCCCCACGCCGCTCGCCCCCGAAGCGCTCCAACGCCTTGACGCCTACTGGCGGGCTGCCAACTACTTGTCAGTGGGCCAGATATATCTGCGCGATAACCCCTTGCTGCGCGAGCCGCTTCAGCTGGCGCACGTCAAGAAGATGCTGCTGGGGCACTGGGGCACCACCCCGGGCCAGAACTTCATCTATACCCACCTCAACCGGGTTATCAGGCGGCACGACCTGAACATGATTTACCTCTCGGGCCCCGGCCACGGCGGGCCGGCGGTAGTGGCCGGCACGTATCTAGAGGGCACCTACAGCGAGGTGTACCCCAATATCAGCCAGGACGAGGCGGGGCTGAAAAAGCTGTTCACGCAATTTTCCTACCCCGGCGGTATTTCCAGCCACGCCTCGCCCCAGACGCCGGGCTCGCTGCACGAGGGCGGCGAGCTGGGCTACTCGCTCAGCCACGCCTTCGGGGCGGTGTTTGATAACCCAAGCCTGGTAGTGGCCTGCGTGATTGGCGACGGCGAGGCCGAAACCGGCCCGCTAGCCACCGCTTGGCACTCCAACAAGTTTCTGAGCCCCGTGAGCGATGGCGCGGTGCTGCCCATTCTGCACCTCAACGGCTACAAGATTTCCAACCCCACGGTACTGGCCCGCATCACGCCCGAGGAGTTGGACCAGCTGCTGCGCGGCTACGGCTGGACGCCTTACTACGTGGAAGGCCACGAGCCGGAGCTGATGCACCAAGCCATGGCCGCCGCGCTGGAGCAGATTATCTGCAACATCCAGGAGATTCAAAGCCAGGCCCGCGACCATGGCAACCTCACCCGCCCGCGCTGGCCGATGCTCGTGCTGCGCTCGCCCAAAGGCTGGACGGGCCCGAAAGAGATTGACGGCCTGCCCAACGAAGGCACCTTCCGGGCGCACCAGGTGCCGCTAGCCGTGTCGGCTAGCGCGCCGCCCGCGCATTTGGCCCAGCTAGAAGCTTGGCTCAGAAGCTACAAGCCTGAAGAATTATTCGACGCCGAAGGTCGCCTGCGGCCCGAGCTGGCCGAGCTAGCCCCGCGCGGCGACCACCGCATGGGTGCCAACCCCAACGCCAACGGCGGCCTGCTACTGCGCGATTTGCACCTGCCCGACTACGGCGACTACGCGGTGGATGTGCCCGCACCGGGCGCCGTCGAAGCCAGTGACACGCAAGTAACCGGCCGCTTCTTGCGCGACGTGCTGCGGCTGAACGAGGCTCCGCGCACCTTCCGCGTCTTCGGGCCCGATGAGACGATGTCGAACAAGCTGGAGGCCGTGTTTGAAGCCACCGACCGGCAGTGGGACGCCGCCACGGCCGAGAACGACGAGTTTCTGGCCCGCAGCGGCGGTGTGCTCGAAATGCTGAGCGAGCACCAGTGCCAGGGTTGGCTCGAAGGCTACTTGCTAACCGGCCGCCACGGCGTGTTCAATTGCTACGAGGCGTTTGTGCACATTGTCGATTCGATGTTTAACCAGCATGCCAAATGGCTGAAGCTGACCCGTGAAATATCGTGGCGCCGGCCGTTGGCCTCGCTCAACTACCTGCTCACGAGCACCGTGTGGCGGCAGGACCACAACGGTTTTACGCACCAAGACCCCGGCTTTATTGACCACGTAATCAACA
>CALMOO010000193.1 GCA_937871705.1 uncultured Hymenobacter sp. | reverse complement strand
ACGACGAGCGCCGCTACCTGCAATCCTTCGGCACCGTACGGGCTGTGAGGCACGGCGACTGGCACGCGGCAGCTTACTACTTATCAATGGTGGATGCCCGGCCGCTGGACGCTCTGTGGCACTGTCTGCCAGCCGCGGGGCAGCTAGCGTTGCACCGTTGGTTGGGCTGGCAGGTAATGGGCTACCCAGCCCTGCTAGTGCCGACAGGGCTCAACTGGGTGATTACGGTGCTGGCGGCATGGTTGTTTTATTGCATTTGCGAACGGCTGCTAGCGAGCCAGCCGGAGGCGCGCTCGTGGGCGCTGGTGGCAGCCGTGCTTTACGCCAGCCTTGTTAATACCAGCGTGTACGTGCGCCACGTGGCGCCCTACGATGGTGCACTGTTACTTTTCATGGGCCTGCTGGAGTGGGTCCTGCGGCAGCCCCGCACGGTATCCGGTTGGTTTTGGGCTAAGCTGGGCCTGGGGGCCGGCCTACTCTGGCTAACTTACCCCGGCTACTACGCGGGGCCAGTGTTGCTGCTGGCGCCATTGCTCGACTGGCGGCGGCCCCTGCCTTGGGTGCTGCGGCACGTCGGGGACCTGCTGCTGCTGGGCTTGGGTTTTGCCTTGCCGCTGCTAGCGGCTGAGGCGCTTAGCCGCTTAGGGGGCGCCCCACCCTTCTGGGCAGTGAGCTACGATTTGTCGATGCACATCTTGCAGGGCTCACCGGCTGAGGGCTATACCTTTGCTTTCAAATACTTATGGCAGGTAGAAGGCGCGTTGGGGGCCGGGCTGCTGGGCTTGCTGGCGCTGGCGCTGGGGCAGGCAGCCGAGGCAGTAAGGGGCCAGGGCTGGGTAGCCGCGGTGCCGCGCACCCCTTGCCAGCGCCTGCTAGCCGCGGCCGCGCTACTGTTTCTGGCCCATGCCACAGCCGCCGCTGTAGGGCACCGCATTGTGTGGTACGGAAGGCTGCTGCATCTGTACCTGCCGTGGTTGGTGCTGGCCGGCGTGGCAGCGCTGGCCCAGGCGCGCCGTTCCTGGGCCCAGGCGGTAGCCCTGGGCGCTTGCCTGCTCGGCCTGGTTAGCTACGGCTTGTTTTTCAGTGAGTTCCAGCCGTTGGTATACCCTCCCGACGTTATTGCCCGCTATCAGTTAGCATGCCTGCCGCCTGAGCAGCTGCGCTACTACACGGAAGTGAAAGTAGCCGATAACCTACGCTACCCCGTGCGAGGCGCGCTGGCCTTAGCCCCTCCTGGGGAGTGTCGGCCCGTGGCGACTTCAGATAGCGTAACCGTGCTGGTGAACTTTGCCGTGTTCTATCCCCTTACGGCGGCCACGCGCCGGCGACCGTACACCCCCGGACCAGGGGCGCGGGTGCTGCTTAGTAAACCTTACGCGGACGCCTTTCCGGCCTATTACTTCGAGGGCCTTAGCCCCGCCGAGCGAGCCGAAATGAGGCAGCGTCAATTTAAGCTGCAGCTGATACGGGAGCCAGCAGTAACTACCAAAGCTGGTAACGCTTTACCTTTACGTCAACCGTGAGCTTCCCATAAAAAGCTTCTAGTAAAGTATTTCTAACAAAACACCTCTTCTTTCATATTCTTTCATAAACTTAACTCATGAAAATAGCAGTAGTAGGTACCGGCTATGTCGGGCTGGTTACGGGTACGTGCTTCGCCGAAGTCGGCATGGACGTTACCTGCATCGATATCGACCAGAAAAAAATCGATAACCTCCACAAGGGCATTCTGCCCATCTACGAGCCCGGCTTGGAAGAGATGGTGAGCCGCAACGTAAAGTCGGGCCGCCTGCACTTCTCTACCTCTCTGGCCGAGAGCATAAAAGGCGCTGACGTAGCTTTTATCGCGGTAGGAACTCCTCCCGGCGAGGACGGCTCGGCCGACCTCAAGTATGTGCTGGCCGTGGCCCGCGGCATCGGGGAGAATATCGAGAACTACTGCGTAGTAGTGACCAAGAGCACCGTGCCGGTGGGTACTGCGGCCAAGGTGCGCGCCGAGCTGCAAGGCGCCCTCACGAAGCGGGGGGAGAGCGTGGATTTTGACGTAGCTTCTAACCCCGAATTCCTGAAGGAAGGCGCGGCCATTGACGATTTCCTTAAACCCGACCGCATCGTGGTGGGCATCAGCTCCGAGCGGGCTGAGGAAGTAATGCGCCGCCTCTACAAGCCATTCTTGCTGAACGGCCACCCGATTATCTTCATGGATATTCCGTCGGCTGAGATGACGAAATACGCGGCCAACTCGATGCTGGCAACGAAAATCTCCTTCATGAACGACATCGCCAACCTGTGCGAAATCATGGGGGCAGACGTGAACAAAGTGCGCCAGGGCATAGGCTCCGATGCCCGCATCGGAACTCGGTTCATCTATCCTGGCATCGGCTACGGGGGCTCGTGCTTCCCTAAAGATGTGAAAGCCCTCATCAAAACAGCCGCCGAAAACGGCTATCAGATGCAGGTGCTGCAAGCCGTGGAAGAGGTGAATGAAGCTCAGAAAGAAGTGTTGTTCAACAAAGTGAGTAAACATTTTGGCGGCGACCTGAAGGGTAAGAAGTTTGCCATTTGGGGCTTGTCCTTCAAGCCCAAGACCGACGACATGCGCGAGGCGCCGTCGCTGGTGATTATTGAGAAGCTGCTGGCGGAGGGCGCCACCGTGTCGGCCTACGACCCGGTAGCTATTAAGGAAGCCAAGCACGCGCTCGGCGACACCATCACCTATGCTAAGGACCAGTTTGAAGCGCTGGTGGATGCCGATGCGCTATTGGTAGTGACGGAGTGGCCCGAGTTTCGCTCGCCTTCCTTCGAGGTGGTAGGGCGCTTGCTCAAGCAAAAAGTCATCTTCGATGGCCGTAACATTTACGACCCCATTGAGATGAAAGAAGTGGGCTTTACTTACCATTGCATTGGCATTCGGGCCGACCATAAGGAGCCAGTTGCTTAACCTTTTGTCATGCTCATCTGACGTCCCGAAGGAAGCATCTTATCACGGCTTCCTTTGCCAGAATCCAGTTACTACCCTCTCCAGCGGCGCGAGCATGATAAGATGCTTCGCAAGCTCAGCATGACAGTTTAATTTATGAATCCAGAAGAGAAAAAACGTGTGCTCATTACCGGCGGGGCCGGCTTTTTGGGCTCGCACCTTTGCGACCGGTTTTTGGCCGAGGGTTACCACGTTATTGCGATGGATAACCTCATAACGGGCGACCTGGCCAATATCGAGCACCTCTTTAAGCGCGAGGACTTCGAGTTTCACCACCACGACGTGAGCAAGTTTGTGTTCGTGCCCGGCAAGCTCGACTACATCCTGCACTTCGCCTCGCCCGCCTCGCCGATTGACTACCTCAAAATTCCGATTCAGACCCTGAAAGTGGGCTCGTTGGGCACGCACAACCTGCTGGGCCTGGCCCGCGTGAAAGGCGCCCGGATGCTGATTGCCAGCACGTCGGAGGTATACGGCGACCCCGAGGTTCACCCCCAGGTAGAAGAGTACTGGGGCAACGTAAACCCCGTGGGCCCGCGTGGCTGCTACGACGAAGCCAAGCGCTTTCAGGAAGCCATTACGATGGCTTACCACAACCACCACGGGCTGGAAACGCGCATCATTCGCATCTTCAACACGTACGGCCCCCGCATGCGCCTGGATGACGGCCGCGTGCTGCCAGCATTCCTATCGCAGGCGCTGCGCGGCGAAAACCTGACGGTGTTCGGCGACGGCTCACAGACGCGCTCCTTCTGCTACGTCGACGACCTGGTAGATGGTATTTACCGCCTCTTGCTCAGTGATTACCATATGCCGGTGAACATCGGCAACCCTGCCGAAATCACCATCAAGGAGTTTGGGGAAGAAATCGCGAAGCTTACGGGTGTCGAGTTCAAGCCTACCTACCAGGCGCTGCCTGAGAACGACCCCATGAAGCGCCGGCCTGACATTACCAAGGCCAAGGAAATACTGGGCTGGGAGCCTAAAGTAGACCGCGCCGAGGGCTTGCGCCGGACGCTGGAGTATTTTAAGGAGCACGTTAAGTAGGCAGTTAGCCGCTACTTTCGGAGCGGGGTTGGCCAGGGGCCAGCCCCGCTTTTTTGTGCTATTGCGCTGCCCTACCCCCCGCGTAAATTGCTCTAGCCTCTTACCGGCTCACATACTTGAATTAAATGGATATACCATTCTTCACTACCGAGCCGCAGCATACGCCCCTTAAAAGCGAGATTCTGGCGGCTATTGCGCGGGTGTACGATGCGCAATGGTACGTGCTAGGGGAGGAGGTGCGGCAATTTGAGCAGGAATACGCCGCGTTTAATCAAGTAGCTCATACCATTGGCGTTGGTAATGGGCTGGATGCGCTGGCCCTGACGTTGCGGGCTCTGAGGATTGGGCCGGGCGATGAAGTGCTGGTTCCCTCTACTACGTACATCGCTACGT
>CALMOO010000192.1 GCA_937871705.1 uncultured Hymenobacter sp. | reverse complement strand
GGCGCTAGCCTGGCTCAGGCACAGGCGGCCATTGCTACTGTAGCCGACGACCAGGGCTCGGCCACGCACCCCGGCCGCATGCCGCGCCTCGCGGCCATCAGCCAAGGCTGGAACCGCGCCAGCACCCAGATTGCGGCGGCTAATCAGGTCGGGGCCGCGCAGCCTTCGGCCCAGCCGGTGGCACTGGCGCCGCGCACGCCAGCGCCGGCTGTTGAAGAAGTTGCGAATTACGGCGACTCTTCTCCTAGCGCGACTACGGCTTTGGCCCGCGGCGTTAGCAATGCGCCCGTGCGCGTGGTGGGCCAGCTCACGTTTCGCGACAACCCAGAGGTGCCCTTCTACCTGACCAGCGCCCTCAATGTAGTGCGCCTGGCCGATGAAAGCAGCTCGGACGAGAACGAGACCAGCCGGGTACGCACGGCGGAAGTGGTTGGGCGACTGCGCCGGACCGACAACGCTGCTTTCCCCTACGTGCTCGAAGATGCCCAGCAGCACCCGCTGTTTGTGACGCCTCGCGGCGATGTGTATAACAAAGCCGGCGAACGCGTAGCTAAGGTCAATTACCAATGAGCAATTACCAATTATTAGTTCTTTAGCGCCTCATTTTGAGCTGCTAATCGGTACTGAATAATGGCAAATTGTTCTCTGATAATTGTTCATTGTTAATTGATTATTGTAAAAGATGCCCGAACTACCCGAAGTCGAAACCTACCGCCGCTTTATTGATGAAGTGGCGGTAGGCCAGACAATTACTGGCCTGGAAGTGCGCGATGCGCACGTACTGGCCGTGCCCGAAGACGAGTTGCGTGCGGCCGTAGTAGGCCGCACCATTAAGGGTACGAGCCGGCTGGGCAAAAACTGCTTTTTAGAGCTTGATAATGGCAAGCTGCTGGTGCTGCACTTCGGCATGACCGGCGACATTGGCGCCTACCGCGACGTGGCCGATGCGCCGCGCTTTACCCGCGTGGCCTGGCAGCTCAGTGATTCTGGCTTGAATCTGGCCTTTATCGACCCGCGCAAGTTTGGGCGCATTCGCCTGGCTGAAAGCGCTGAGGCTTATCAGAAAGCGAAAAAGCTTGGCCCCGATGCGCTGCAAATCACGGCCGCCGAGCTGCACCATAAATTGAGCCGCCGCAAGGTGTTTGTGAAGCCACTGCTGCTCGACCAAGGCCTCACGGCCGGCCTCGGCAACTGGATAGTGGATGAGGTACTTTTTCAGGCTAAAATTCACCCCGAGCGGGCCGGCAGCTCGCTCACTGAGCCGGAAACGACAGCCCTGCACGACGCCATTCGGCTGGTGCTGACCACCGCCATTCAGCACGAGGCTAATTACCGGCACTTCCCGGCGAGCTTCCTCATTCATGCCCGCGAGTGGGACGACTCGGCCACGCCCGGCAGCGATGCGCACACGTGTTGCCCGCGCCACCCCACTACCAAGATTGACAAGGCCTACGTCGGCGGCCGGGCTACTTATACCTGCCCGCAGTGCCAGCCGGCCCCAGCGGTGCTGGCTTGAACAAGACCAGCGGGGGCGAGGTTTGCCAGGCAAGACCCTGATGTAATTTTGCCTCGATGCCCACGCTCCCTACCCCCCTCCTGCCCTACGGCCGCCAGCACATCAGCGAAGCCGATATTGCAGCCGTTGTTGACACCTTACGCTCTGATTTTTTGACGCAGGGGCCGCGCGTCACGGAGTTTGAAACCCGCTTTGCGGCCTACGTAGGCGCCCGGCACGCCGTGGCCGTGAGCAACGGCACCGCCGCGCTGCATCTGTGCGCGCTGGCGCTGGGCGTGCAGCCCGGCCAGCGCGTTATTACTACCCCCATCACCTTCGCGGCCTCGGCCAACTGCGTGCGCTACTGCGGCGGTGAGGTGCACTTTGCGGATATTGACCCAGCTACGGGGCTGCTGGATTTAGCCAGGGTGCGGGCGC
Organism: uncultured Hymenobacter sp.; assembly: GCA_937871705.1. Taxonomy (GTDB): domain Bacteria; phylum Bacteroidota; class Bacteroidia; order Cytophagales; family Hymenobacteraceae; genus Hymenobacter. The sequence goes on along the minus strand of CALMOO010000192.1, from coordinate 1,781 downwards.
TGCTCGAAGCGCACCCGCGGGGGCATTTCACGGGCTTGATTCCCGTAGACTTTGCCGGGTTGGCGGTAGATATGGAAGCGGCGCGGGCGCTGGCCGATGAATTTGGCCTCTGGATAATTGAGGACGCCTGCCACGCGCCGGGCGGTTTTTTTGTTGACTCGCAGGGCAAGCCGCGCTACTGTGGCAGCGGGCAGCTGGCTGATTTGGCCATTTTTAGCTTTCACCCCGTCAAGCACATTGCCACCGGCGAGGGCGGCATGATAACTACCAACGACGACGCGCTGGCCCGCCACCTGCGCCGCCTGCGCACCCACGGCATCGAGCGCGAGGGCACCGGCCTGCTGCGCCAGGACGAAGGCGGCTGGTACATGGAAATGCAGGAGCTGGGCTACAACTACCGTATCTCGGACATTCTCTGCGCTTTAGGTATCAGTCAGCTCAGCCGAGCCGATGAAGGCCTGGCTCGCCGCCGCGCCCTGGCGGCCACTTACGATGCGGCTTTTGCTGCGATGGGGGGGGTAGAGGTGCTGGCGCCGGGCCAGCCGGGCCACGCCTACCATTTGTACGTGATTCAAGTGGAAAACCGGCGCGGGCTTTACGACTATTTACGCACTCAAAATATTCTGGCTCAGGTACACTACGTGCCCGTGCACCGGATGCCGTACTACGAGAAGTTGGGCTGGCAAGCCGGCGACTTTCCGCACGCCGAGGCCTACTACGCCCGCTGCCTGAGCCTGCCCCTCTACCCCACCCTCACCGACGAGGAGCAGGCATTTGTTATCAATTGCGTGCGAGAGTTTCAGGCGCGCGGATAGCTTTAAAGTGGTTTCTCGCTGAGGTCCGCGGAGGGTTTACGCAGAGGTTCGCTGAGCGCAACAACCAGCAGCTTATACTGGCCACGCCTGGCTGTTAAATGATACTTGTTAACTGTTAAATGATAAGCACGCGTTTGGCGCTGGGTACCGCGCAATTTGGCCTGGCTTACGGGCTCAACAACCAGGCCGGCCAGCCTAGCCCCGCAGCCGTAGCTGAGGTGCTGGCCGCCGCTCGCACGGCTGGCCTCACTTTGCTCGACACCGCCGCGGCCTACGGCAACAGCGAAGCGCGGTTAGGGGAATTGGTAGGCAATGCTGATGATTTTGAGATAATAACCAAAATTCCGGCCGGGGCGCCCGCACAAGTGGCGCAGCACCTGGCCGAGTCGCTGGCGCGCCTGCGCCGGGCGCGGCTGTATGGGGTTATGTTCCATGCTTTCGGGCCGTTGCAGGCCGAGCCCGCGGCCTGGCAGGCGCTGGAAGCGGCGCGGGCAACGGGGCAGGTGGCGCGCATCGGGGTGTCGCTCTACCACCCCCACGAGGCCGAGTGGCTGCTCGCCCAAGGCTGGGCTATTGACTTGGTGCAAGTTCCGTATAATGTGCTCGACCAGCGCTTTGCGGCGGTGCTGCCCCGGCTGGCGGCGCAGGGCGTGGAGGTGCACGTGCGGTCGGCTTTTCTGCAAGGCTTGCTCTTGCGCGAGCCCGCTTCACTGCCGGCGTTTTTCCTACCCCTTGCCCCGAAGCTGACGCGCCTGCGGGCGCTGGCCGCCGAAGGGAAAGTGCCGCTACCGGCCGCGCTGCTGCTGTTTGCCGCCTACGCGCCGGGCGTGGCGCGAGCCGTTATTGGTGTTGATTCGGTGGCTAACTTAAACGAAAATCTGGCTGCTGCGCAGTTTCTCAGCACTGCCGAAGCCCTGCGCCCGGCCCTTGCAGCTCTGGCCGAACCTACTGACACTTACTTACTTC
>CALMOO010000191.1 GCA_937871705.1 uncultured Hymenobacter sp. | reverse complement strand
CTATGAAGCCGCCCCTCACCGTAACCTGGCAGAGCTACGACAGCATCATGGGCCTCCCTGGTTATAACCTGAGTGACCTCGGTGGCACAAAGGATATTGACACGAACTGGCCGGACTATGTAGCACAGTATCCTGCTGAATGGCACCCGCACCTAGAAGCTATCCGGCAAGCTATTGTGGAGCAACGCGTATGGGCCGGTGGCGACTGGCACCAATACAATGCCCAAGGCATACCGGTAGTAAGTGGCGAGCACTTTATGAGTTACTCCTGGCGAGGCTGGGGCGGCCTGCTGGCGGCCATTTGGAATAGTGAGTTGGGTGAGCGGTTTACGTACATGGACTTTTACATGGATGGGCGCTTGCCTGAGCGGCCCGCCGCCTGGGTGTAGAATAGCCCACCCTAACCCACCAGCCTACCCACCACACCCGGGACGGAGAAGTGTATTTTTTGAAAGCCACCGGATAAGCTAGGCCAATTAAATTGCAGCCTTTGCATTTAGCTGGCCGAGTGCGTATCATTGGGCAGGCTTTTAGCCTGATATGTTTTATGGCTGGAAAATCCTCACTTGTTTCGGGTGAGGATTTTTTCGTGTAATACGACTCACTCACAAGCCTCGCCCTCCCCAAACGAGCCGGGGCTTTTTCGTAGCTTGGTAATATGAAAAGGCTAGTCGTTCTCCTGCTTTTAGCCTTGGCTATCGCCTTCGCCGCTGCCTATGCCCTAGTGGCTATTAAAGGCATTGTCACGCACACCCGGCAGCTACGAGATGGGGGTCGCAAGTAGGGGGCGAGATAGCTTTTTGAATTCTTCCTACGCGTCAGGCTACGTTGAGCCAGCAAGCTAGTGGCACCTTCTACCAGGCCATTACAGAAATGCGACGGATGGCGTAGTTGGCTTATACACCGAAAGAATAGCTGCGCCTGGCCTATTCATATGATTTATCAAATATCAATAACAAGACTTTGAAAATAAGGTATATGTTTGTGTGCCAATCATTCTATTCAGTCTACGCCGGTGGTTACGCTCTCCTTCTCCGCTCCTTCGCTCAGCCTCGTTTACCGCACCACGCCGCAGGGGGATGCCTTATCTCGTCGGGCCGCCCTGGCTGTAGAAACGTACTTGCGCCAAGGCTGTAACTATGCCCTTCAAGCAGAAAGTAACTACCGCTCCGTTAGCTTGCTCAGCAAGTTGCTTAAGTGGGCCTAGTTAGTGTTGAGGTGTTCTCTGCGCCTAGCTACAAAAGCCGGAAAACTCTGCACACTCTCAAAGTGGTGCACTAGATACAAGGTTACCGCACTTGGCCCAAACCAAAAGCCCCCGACCTACCAAGGCCGAGGGCTTTTTGCTTTAGCAGCTAATTACTTCTGACTGCGCTTCACCCATTCCTGACTTCCTCCATCTTCTTCGCTATCTATAAATCCATCAGCAAACTCGCCTTGCCCGCTCTCGTCGTAGTCAGGGTCGGCTTCTTGGTTGTACTCCACATCAGCTACCTCGTCATAGTCGGGGTCAATAGCTTCGTCGTGGGCTGCTGGTTCTTGGCGGCTGAACTTTTGAAGGGACATAGCAGAAAGGAGGTTAATGATTCTGCTAATCTAGGTAGTGCTAATGATAGTAGCAAATAGCTAATAGAAAAACCTGCCCTGGTAAGGCAGGCTACTAGTCATTACGCATCTGGTCGTGTCCATAGCTGATAACACGGGTTATGCGCCAACCCGTGGACGTGTGCTGCCACACATGAATAAACTTGTACGTGCCGCTGAGTTTCTCCACGTCGCCCTTGTTCGTGTGGTAGAAGCGGTGTACCCCAATCTCGACAGCGCCATAGCCCTTCAACGGGTGCACTTCCAAGGTGCTTTTGACCAATTCGCGCCGGATGTGGCTCCCGCGCGCGCACATTTCTCGAAAACTTTGCATCTCAATTTTTCGGCCGACTGCTAAGCCACCCAGGTCATGATAGAACTCCATGTCGGGCGCGAAGTAGGCTTTATAGGCCGTGCTGTCGCAGCGGTTGAACGCGGCAAACAAACTGCTATCAACTTGGGCAATCTCGTTATGGAGCGAAGAGACCGGCGCTGCGTTGATAGGGGCTACTACTGCCCGCGTAGACTTACCAGGGGTGACCTGCGCAGTGGCACTGAGGCTAAGCAGTAGGAGGCAGGCGGCAAGCAGCAGCTTATTCATACCCTAAAGCTAGCAAACAATGCCGCACAGCCCTGCTATCCCACCGCCTCTTCTCTGAACATCCTTTTCACGTACAAGGCCTCTATTTGCTTGTAGAGTGCCGCCGTCCTGGCTTGCAGCCTAGCATACAAATCTGTCCAGCTTAGCTCTTCCCGCTTGTATCGTTGTAGTAAATCTAGTACTTCTGAGTGGGGTGTTAAGCCGCGCGCATACGCCCGGGCTATTAGCCTATCAATGCTAGCACCCTGGGTTGACTCAAGCGGGGTTCCCAGCGGGAGTATATCCATACAACAGCGTTACCGCAAAGCAAAAGTCTTTTACCCTCAGATATATACTCAAAGTATGAACGCCGCCTCAGACGTGGGCGGCTCGGCATTCTCGCAGCCACTGCTGCGCATCCGCCACCTCCTGGAAAATCTGCAACTCGAAGGGTAGTCTCGTCGGCTTGAGTAAGGTTAAAATGTCATAGTGTCCATCTGTCTGGACCACATGAGCCACATAGCGTAAGCCCAGCCGCTCGGCTTGCGGGAGCCAGACATGCGCTAGCCAATCGATACTCTCAAACCAAGGCCCCTGTAGCTGCGAATTGTCATTCAGCAAAAAGGCTGAGGGCTTATCGGCTGCATGGAGCAAGTACGCCTCTGCGCCGTGCATCGCCTCGACGGGGTCCACATAACCGCGCCAGGTAGCGCGTAGCCAGTGGTCCGCTTCTTCATAAGTCAGGGCGCAGCTACTGTGGTCGCGCGGATCAACGTTGTTGTTCAAAAACATAGATTAAGAGCAGGGAGCTTGGGGCACCGGGTTCCAATTCTCTAGGGCAGCTTATTCATGCCCGAAAGCTACAATACCTACGTCACACAGCCAACGACGCGATGTAACTCGCTAGCCGCGAAGCCTGACGCGTAGCGCGAACGATAGGCTTTTAAAGTGATGGGGTAGGCCCACGAAAAAGCCCAGCCGGGTAAGGGCTGGGCATTAGTCGGCGC
>CALMOO010000190.1 GCA_937871705.1 uncultured Hymenobacter sp. | reverse complement strand
GCGGACCTCGGATTCTTGGAGCATCTCCGCGAGCTGCCCTTGGCTAAAAGGCTGCGCCTCTTCGCTACAGTAGAGAATATGCCGCACTTGCTGCGCCAACAGCGTTAGCACTTCGTCCAGGGTTAACGCGCCTTGGGCGTACTGCTCGAGCAAGTGCCGCTCATAGTGCTCCGGCTCTAACGGGGTGTCGGTAGTTAAGGAAATCGCCCAGTCAATGGCCCGCCGACGCTGCGCTTCACTTGGTAGTTCTTCCATGCCGGTTGTTTACGAACATGAAAGCAAGGTGAATGGCAGGCAAGTACGTAGATTGATGGCTATAACTACGTATGTTGCGAGGGTCGCTCATTGATATATGAGGTAGTTATAGGTCAATTTGCTATTTATGTTAGCACTACGTAGTTTAGCAGAAACTTAATTCCTTTCTGCAATGACGACGGTAAAATTGGAAGATGCGCCCGACTACGACGAGGCACAGGATGTTGAGTATGATGCGGGGGCAGACCCCGACTATGACGAGGGTGGGCAAAGGGAGTTCGCTGATGACTTTGCCGACCACGATAGCGAAGAGGCAAGCCAAGAGTGGTACGCCCGCAAGCAGAAATAAGAGAAAGAGAAAAGCCCTCGGCCTTGGTAGGTCGGGGGCTTTTGGTTTGGGCGAAGGGTGATAAGATGCTAGTAGTAGGGGAAGTGCAAGCTAGGGTGGGCACGGGGCGTGATTTTCATTGGTAAGGAAGGTAGGCAGTCGGGTTAGAGAGCGGCTAAACACGCCGCTTGCCGCTTACGCCGCGGCGCGGCTACGCGCTGGTGGAGTGTCTGCACTTCCTGCGCTAGCTTAGCTTGGCTAGCCGGCAAACGCTTGGGCAGTAAGTAACTCCGCGGCTGCCCCGCGCGGGTGTGCTCCAGCCACGCGTAGGCAGCGGCTACGTCGCTAAACGTGGTGATCAGCGAGCCGGGTAGCCAACTAAGGACGGTATGCACCAGGTTCTGGCCCCGCAGCGAGGGCGAGTAAATCCAGGCCACGTGCTCGATGCCGGCCAGGCTCATGTGAGGCAAGAAATCAGTAGCCAGCCACACCGCTACGTTCCAGCTTACCCCCGTTACCTGCTCGTTGCTGTTGAGAATGTGCGAGTACGGACGCTGCAAGTAGCAGGAAGCCAGCGCTAGACAAGCTTGCTGCACGGCGGGTAAGGTGAGCTCGCCCTGCCAGTCCAAATACAGCCAATCGTTGCGTAGGTCGTACTGCGCACTCAGGCAAGTGGTCTGGAAAAGTGGGTGCAAGTTCATGGCAGCGACAATGGGGGTGCTTAAGCTGCGCAATTTACTTATTAAGTAGCTAAACAACTAATTGTTAGTTAAGTACAAGTGGGTGACAATGTATTAACCGCGCGAAGGAAGCCCATGCCGGCTAGCGAACTGGGCGCGAAACCTAACGCGAGCGCTTCGGGAGTTTAGCAGGCGTTAGAGACGCACGATCCGCGACCTAGTAGGTGCGGGACTGGCGATTAAGATCCAGTAAAGAATTTCTCAGGGACGGACTCGTTAATCGTTTCTTTTTTAAAAGGCGTGAGTAGCCTATGGCCCAGTAGTCATAAACCAACTCCAATAGCATGCTCCAGCGGCTGTGTAGGTGGGGTAGAGGACTGAAATAAGAGCAGCAACGTGCCTATTTATATAATTTATTAAAGATTAATAAAACGGTGTAAGAACTACTATATATGTTTGTCTATCAATTCTCCTCATAAAGCTACGCAGGTGTTTACACGCTCCTTTCCCACTCCTTCGCTCACCCTCGTTTACCGCCCTACTCCGAACTACGACGAGTTGTCTCGTCAGGCTGCTTTGGCAGTAGAAGCGTACTTGCGGCAAGGCTGTGACTATGCAAGTCAAGCAGTAACTACTACGCACCCTACTAGTTTCTTCAGCCGGCTGCGCACCGCTTATAGCAAATTATAGCCCAGCTGACTAACGGCTAGTCTGCGTGGGGTAGCTAAGCAAAAGGTACTGCGGGTGCCCAAAAAAAGCCCTATCCAGTTGGTCAGGGCCTTTCACTGGTGTTATGGGTGTCACCAGGGTCTTCGTAGGACGGCTGGGCAAGCCCGATAAGACTACCACTGAGTCCTACTATTTACCAGCCGCCAAGATACTGTAGCTACGCCCTACTAGTTCGCTAGCCGCGAAGCCTGACGCGAGGGAAGAATTTAGGGGGGGCTACTTCTGCCTGCCCCCATTTCTTATCTGGCGGGTATGGGTGACAAGGCCTTTGATAGCCACTAGGGCATACGCCGCCGCAAAAGCTACAGCCAAGGCAAGAAGCAGGATAATAACTAGCTTTTTCATGGGGTAGGAAGGTATGAAAAAAGCCTCCGGTTGGCGAGGAAGGGCTGGTGCTTAATCAGAGCAACAAAGACATAGACTAGCTGCTATGGAGCAAAAGCTATACATCTGTTATTGTAATTCGCTCAACAGGCAGAATAGTGTATTCACCCGACCCTGCGAGCTCTTCTGCATTAGCAGCTATCCAAGCTTCTACTTCAGCGAACGAGTCAAACTTATACGGACAGCTACCGCCAATTTGCTTTAATGAAGTGATTGAATAGCTAAGTGCTTGCGGGGTGTAAGTTGATACTTTTAAGATTCGATAGCTAGTAAGGCGCTTGGTTTGCATGTTGTTGGCTGGAAAGTGATTAGTGGACACTGCCAAGGTATGAAAAAGCCTTGGCTCCTATAGGGGGTGGGGGTTTTTAGAAATAGTACTGCCGGCCTACTGCTGCCTCAACCAGGTCGCCGCGTTCTGTTCATCAGCAAACTGCTGGTAAGTCATGTTGGCGTAACGCATCTCATTTCTGAGCTGACTAGCCACCAGGCGGGCAAATACATCGTGAGCCAGCACGACGCCCGCATAGAGGTGGCGCGAATGCCGCTGGGTATGCTGTTGCCAGAAGGTGACAACCCAGGTGCTTTCCTCGGGCGTTAGCGGCGTCATTAAGCGCTGGTCGCCTAGGATGCGGTACCAGTCGTTGCGGACCAGCAGGTGCCCGGTGTACGTAATAAGGGCCTGAAAATCGCGTAGCTCCCGTGAGCCCGGCCGGTAGGTAAAGACAACGTAGCCGTGGGGGTGCTCCAGCACGCGCCCGGCGGCATTCTCGAAGTAGACGCGTAAAGTAGTAGAAAGTGGCATACACAAGCAAGCAATTTCCTCGCAGAACAGGAGCAAGGATTTTCTAGCAGCGAAGATAGAAAAAGCTCCAGCTCGTTTACGCCTGCCGCCACCACTGCTCAAACTCCTGCTTACTCAGCACTGGTGGCCGTACGCTTAGCTGCCCATACTCCAATTCTATAGTTATCTGGCCATCCTCGCGCCGGGTGCAGCGCACGAGGTAACGCCGGCCAGTGCGGAAGCCCACTAGGCCATCAGGAGCACCGCCGCCGAAGGTGCGGTATTTGGTTTGCATGTTCATAGGGTAGGGAAGAGAGGTGGGTGAGTATATACGGAAAGGCCCAAGCTTGTGTGCCAGGCACACACAAAAGACAACGACCTCCCGGTTTACCCGGCTCCCTTGCTCGAGGCCACACCAGGCTGCAGATAAGAACTCAACCATGGCCACTACCACACACGTCGGGGCGCGGCCATCCTACTCATGTCGGTGCACCGATTAATAACGGGCGCTTAGGCGTGCAATAGCCCGGTTGGTGAGAATCTTCGCCCTGAACAGCTTCCACTCCAAGGTC
>CALMOO010000189.1 GCA_937871705.1 uncultured Hymenobacter sp. | reverse complement strand
GCTGCGCGAGGAGCGCCGGGCCGAGCGCGAGCGCCTGGCGGCGGCCCGGCAGCGCCGCCAGCGGGCCACTAAGCGGGGGTAGGGTAGGCCCCATTATTGGCGCCGAACGGCGTAACTTTCCACAAAAATTCTTTATTTCTGCAGTGTATATGCAAGAGTATAAGCTAGCCCACCCTGCCGTGCTGCCTCAGCTGCCTAAGGCACCGACGGGCATCGAAGGACTAGACGAGATAACCGAAGGCGGCCTGCCGCTGGGCCGCCCCACGCTGGTATGCGGCAGCGCTGGCTGCGGCAAAACGTTGATGGGCATCGAGTTTCTGGTGCGCGGCGTGCTCGACTACCACGAGCCGGGCGTGCTCATGACGTTTGAGGAAACCGCCGAAGAGCTGGCCGCCAACGTGGCCTCGCTGGGCTTCGACCTTGCGGCCCTGCAGGCCGATAAGATGCTGCGCGTCGACCACGTGCACATCGACCGCTCCGAGATTGAGGAAACCGGCGAGTACGATTTAGAGGGCTTATTTATTCGGCTGGGCCACGCCATCGACTCTATTGGGGCTAAGCGGGTGATGCTCGACACGGTAGAAGCGCTGTTTGCGGGCTTTCCCAATGAGGCCGTGCTGCGCTCCGAAATTCGGCGGCTCTTCCGCTGGCTCAAGGACAAGGGCGTCACGACTATCATTACCGCGGAGCGCGGCGACGGCACGCTCACGCGCCAGGGCCTAGAACAGTACGTGTCGGACTGCGTGATTTTGCTCGATAACCGCGTGATTGACCAGATTACGACCCGGCGCCTGCGCATCGTGAAGTACCGTGGCAGCACCCACGGCACCAACGAATACCCGTACCTGATTACCGAAGACGGCATTTCGGTGCTGCCCGTCACCTCGCTCAAGCTTGAGCACCAGGTGTCGGACGAGATTGTGTCGTCGGGGGTGCCGGAACTCGACGAGATGTTTACGCGCCGGGGCTGGTACAAAGGCTCTAGCATCCTCATCACGGGCACGGCGGGCACGGCCAAAACCACGCTGGCGGCGTCCTTCGCCCGCGAAGCTTGCCGCCGCGGCGAGCGCTGCCTCTACTTTGCCTTCGAAGAGTCGCCGGCCCAGCTCATTCGCAATATGCGCACGGTGGGCATCGATTTGCAGCCCTGCGTAGACCAGGGCTTACTCCGCATCGAGGCCTCACGGCCCACGCTCAACGGCCTGGAGCTTCATCTCGTGAAGGTGCACAAGCTCATCAAGGATTTTAAGCCACAGTCAGTAGTCATCGACCCCATCAGCAACATGGTTTCGGTGGGTAGCCTCAGCGAGGTGCGTAGTATGCTCACTCGCCTGATTGACTACTTGAAAGTGAATAATATCACGGCCTTATTCACGGCGCTCATCAGCGCTCGCGACGGCCGCATGGAAATGACCGAAGAAGGCGTCTCGTCGCTGGTTGATACTTGGCTATCGGTGCGCGACCTCGAAGGCATCGGCGAGCGCAACCGCGGCCTGAGCATCCTGAAGGCCCGCGGCATGGCGCACTCCAACCAAGTGCGCGAGTTCATAGTAACCGAACAAGGCATTCAATTGCTCGACGTCGTAATTGGGCCCGCGGGCATTATTACTGGGGCCAGCCGCCTCACCCAGCGTATGCAAGAGCAAGCCCGGCTGGTGGCGCAGCAGCACGAAATAGCGCGCAAAGACCGTGAGCTTGAGCGCCGGCGCCGCGTGCTGGAAGCCACCATCGAAAATTTGCGCACGGAATTTGAGACAGTAGAGGAAGAGCTGCGCCAGGTCAACAATGAGGAGCAGGCCCGCCAACAGACTGTTGAGCAAAACCGCACCACCATTGGGCAGGGCCTCACGACCACCCAGCTCCCTACCCCCCCTGCCGACGCCCAACGCCCGGCCTAAGTAATTCGTAGAAGAAAAGATGATAGAGACTAGGGAAACTTCGGCTGCCGAGACGGCGCCGCCCGATGGTGAGACTTGGGAGCTACGCCTGTACATAGCAGGCCAGACGGTGAAATCAGTAACTGCCCTGGCCAATCTTAAACGCTACTGCGAGGAATATCTGGCCGGACACTACACGTTAGAAGTAATTGACTTGTTGAAAAACCCGCAGCTAGCCGAGGGCGACCAGATATTGGCCATCCCGACGCTGGTGCGCAAGGTGCCCGAGCCCATTCGCAAAATTATCGGCGACTTATCCAATGAGGAGCGGGTGCTGGTCGGGCTTGACATTCGCTCGCGCGACGACCGCTAATGCAAGCGCTTGCCGACCCGCCGCCTACCCCCCCCGAGGCCGACTACCTGCTGCACCTCTACATCACGGGCGCTACGCCCAACTCGATGCGAGCGGTGCGCAACATCAAGGAAATCTGCGAGCAGCACTTGGCTGGTCGCTACGAGCTCCTGATTATCGACATCTACCAGCAGCCCGACCTAGCTCAGCGCGAGCAAATTGTGGCGGCCCCCACCCTGATACGCGTGCGGCCCCTACCCCGGCGCCAGCTCGTAGGCGACCTCTCAAACCGGGAGGCCGTGCTAATTTCGCTGGGGGTGCCGCGGCCGCATGGCTCTGGCTAGGCGGGTAGAGGTGGCTTGCTTTGTTTAAGTATTGCTTTTCAGCTTCTTATTTGCCTCCCAAGTACCTGCCCTCAGCAAGCAGGAGTGAACGATAAGCTCGACTTCATTCTGCGTCGGTTGGGCACTTCTGCTAACTAACACAAGTTTATGCCAGAGCCCGTTGCGATGACTGCTGCCGAGCTGGCGCGTGAAAACGAAGAGCTGCGCAACCAGTTGCGCGAAGCCGAAGAACTGATTGCTGCCGTGCGCACGGGCGCCGTCGACGCATTGGCGATTCAGGGCGCCGACGGGCCGCGCATCTTCACGCTCGAAGGCGCCGACCATAGCTACCGCACCCTCATCGAGCAAATGAACGAGGGCGCCCTGCTGCTCAGCCCAGAGGGCACGGTGCTGTATTGCAACCGGGCACTGGCCGGGCTGCTGCGCTGCCCGCTCGAAGAAGTGCTCGGGAGTAGCTTTAAAAGCTTCGTGCCCGCTACTTTCCAGCAATACTGGGCCGACCTGCTGGCCCAAGGCTGGCTAGACCGGGTGCGGGGCGAGCTGCCGCTGCAAACCCGCAGTGGCGTGCTGCGGCCATTTTCGGTGTCGATGAACGTGCTGACCTTCAACGGGGCGCTGGCGCTGGCGGTGCTGGTAACCGATGTGTCGGCGCAGCAGGAAATTACCAATATTCGGGCGGTGGTGATGCGGCAAAACGCGCTTATCGACCGCAAAAACGAGGAACTAGTGCGACAGCAGGTGGCTCGCTTCGCCGTGGAGCAGGCTGCCGCCGAAGCCGGCCGCGTGCTCGAAGGCATTCCGCAGATAGCTTGGACGTCGACTCCGCAGGGCGAAAACTCCTACCTCAACCGCCGCTGGTTTGACTACGTGGGCGAGCACACCGCCGCGACGCCGCAGCCCATAACTTCGCGCATTCACCCCGATGACTACGCCGCGTCGATGAGCCGCCTGCGGCAGAGCCTGGCCACCGGCGACGCGCTGGAAGTGGAGTGCCGCATCCGCAACAAGGCCGGCGAGTACCGCTGGATGCTGGGCCGCGGCCTGCCCTCGCGCAACGAGCAAGGCGAGATTATGCAGTGGATTGGCACTTTTACCGATATTCATGAGCATAAGCTGGCGCTGGAGCACATTGACCGGGCCCAGCAGCAGCTGCGCGAAAACAACAAGGCGCTTACCCGCGTCAACGTCGACTTGGATAATTTTATCTATACGGCCTCGCACGACCTGAAGGCGCCCATTACCAACATCGAAGGCCTATTGCAGGCTCTACTGAGTGAGCTGAGTGAGCTGCCGGCTGAGTCGCAGCCGCAGACGCAGGTGGGCTTGATTCTGCATTTGATGCAAGACTCGGTGGAGCGTTTTCAGCGCACCATCGACCAGCTAACCGACGTTTCGAAGCTGCAGCGCGAGCAGGGTCCCGCCACCGAGCGCGTGCGCCTGGCTACTGTGGTGCAAGACGTGCGCCTTGACTTAGAGCCGCTTATTCGCTCGACCGGGGCCGAGCTGGTGGTGGAGGTAACCGACTGCCCGCCGGTGCCGTTTCTGGAAAAAAACCTGCGCTCGGTGGTGTATAACCTGCTTAGCAATGCCCTCAAGTACCACGCCCCCGAGCGGCCGTCGCGGGTGTGGGTGCGCGCCCAGGTCGAAGGCGACTACGTGGTGCTGGAGGTGCAGGATAATGGCCTGGGCCTGAGCGAAGCAAGTCGGCAAAAGCTATTTGGCATGTTTCAGCGCCTGCACGACCACGTTGAGGGCTCGGGCATTGGCCTCTACATGGTCAAGCGCATGGTAGAAAACGCGGGCGGGCGCGTCGAGGTGCACAGCGAGCTGGGGGTAGGGTCGACTTTTAAGGTGCATTTCCTGCTCTAGCGCCACCTTTGCGGGCTGCCCAGCCACTCAGCCGGGCCCGCTTACCCATTTCCTGCCCCCATGACCACTGCCCAAACCATTGCGCAGCTCGAACGCGAGCGCTTCGATGCGCAAGTGAGCAAAAACTTTCCCACGCTAGAGCGGATTTTTGCTGACGACCTGATTTACACCCACTCCAACGGCCACCAGGATAGCAAAACGAGCTACATCGACTCCATCCGCAGCGGTCAGAGTCGTTACGACCAAGTTGACATCGAGGACCTTACCGTGCGCGCTTACAACGACGACCACACCGCCGTCGTCAACGGCCTCGTCCGCATCGACCTTGGCCCCGGCGCCGATGGCCAGCCCGCCTTCACGCGCATCAAATACGTGGTGGTGTACATCAAAGCCGAGGCGAACGGCTGGCAGCTTGTGCTGTGGCACGCGCAGAAGCAGGCTGCGTAAGGAGGCTTTCTACAGCCAAAGAAGAACGTCATGCAGCGCGTAGCGAAGCATGACGTTCTTCTTAATTCTGTCCAATCAGCTCACCGCCAGCTGGTAAGCAGGCCGCCGCTTTTGCCCAGCAGTGGGTCGGAAGTAGGGATGGGCAGCGCGGCAATGTTCTTATCGGTTTGGGGGCGCTCGCCGGGCAGGCCGCGGTTCACGTCCCAACTGCGGCCGTCGGGGTAGGCGCCGACGATGCCGAGGCCGTCGCTGCCCAGGTTTTTGTGCCCTACCCCCGCCGGAATCACGATAATGTCGCCGGCCTGCACCGTTACTTTCTGGCCCGCTTCACCGCCCAGGTGCAGCAGCGCCGTGCCCGCGTACACGCCCAGCACCTCGTGCGACGTGCTGTGGTAGTGGTGAAACGAATACACGCCGTTGCGCCAGGAGTTGGTCCAGTTGTTTCTAGCAAACTGATTTTCGAGCCAGGTAGCACCGTCCGCGTTGCGCGCCGCAAACGCCTGCCGGTACAGCAAGAGGGGGTAGGGGCTGTTGGGAATAGTGCCGTCGTCCTTGAAGAGCAGCTTCTCTGGTTGCATAAGGCGCGTAGTGCGGAGGGTGGCGTAGGCCAGGCCCAGTGGTGCCAGGCCTAGCAGAGGAAGGAAGGTTCGCCGTTTCATACCCAGTGTCTTACGGCAGTGCGGCGCCTGGAGTCGAAGTAGCGCGGGCTTTTAGTCCGCGCCCGGATTGATAAACGCGAACTACAAATCCGCTGTCCGCTACTTGCCCACGACCGGCAGCCGCACCACCGACGCGTGGCCCGGCTCGTGGTAGAGCCGGATAGTAGCCTTTTGGAAATCAGCAGCTTCGGCCGTTGAGATATTAACGAACTTCTGCGGATTGCGGTCCACAAGCGGAAACCAGGTGCTTTGCACCTGCACCATGAGGCGGTGGCCTTTCTTGAAGGTGTGCAGCACGTCGTTCAGCTCGTATTTCACCTCCGTGGGCACGTTGGGTTGGAACGCCTCGGGTTTCTCGAAGCTGTTGCGGAAGCGGCCTCGAAACACATCGGCCCGCACCAGGCGTTGTGCGCCGGCCAACTGCACGTTATTGGGGTTGGGTAGGGGGGTAGGGATGTCGTCGGGCAGCACATCAATTACTTTTACCACGAAGTCGGCATCGGTGCCAGTCGTGCTCACCCAGAGGTCGGCCGCAATGGGGCCGGCTATGGTGAGGTCTTGAGATAGCGGCTCGGTTTGGTACGTCAGCACATCAGGCCGTTGGGCCGCGAAGCGTTGGTCCTCAATCATGTACTCATTGTTGCGGCCCGCAAACACGCCGTTGGTGTAGGGTACTGGGTGAGCCGGGTCGCTCACGTACTCGTCGGCGGAAGTAGGAGTGACGAGTGGCGCAGCGGCCAGTTGGCCTGCTCCGGCCAAGTAGAAAGCAGTTGCCGCAGCCTTGGGCGGCCACGCCGCATAGTCTTTCCACTGGTTCAACCCCGTGTCAAACATCGTTGCCTCGGCCGCGCCGAAGGTGCCTCTTCCTTTTAGGTAGTAGTTGAAGAATGGTGTTTCCAGCGTCTGGCGGTAGTGCTGCGCGGTGTTTTCGCCAAAGCTCAGCGGGCCGAAGGTGCTCCAGTCGGGGCGGCTCCAGGCGCCGTGCGTCCAGGGGCCCATCACGAGGCGGTTGGTGGCGTTGGGGTTTTGCTTTTCGATGGCCTGGTAGGTGTGCAGCGCCCCAAACAGGTCTTCGGCATCGAACCAGCCGCCTACTACCAGCACGGCCGGCTTCACGCCCGTGAGGTGCGGGCGAATGTTGCGCGCCTGCCAGTAGGCATCGTAGGTGTCGTGGGTTAGGTACTCGTTCCAGATGCGGGCGCGGTTGTTGAAATACTGCGGCGCATTAGCATTTTTGATAGGGCCCAGGTTCAGGTGAAACTGGTAGGCATCGGTAACTTTCAGCGGAAATAGCTCCTCGTACTTGGCCACCGGCTGCGGCCGGGGCACGTCGAAGAAGTTGGTAAAGTCAAAATTATCAAGCAGAAAAAACGCCCCATTGTGCCGGGCATCATCGCCAATAAACTCGTCCGTAACCGGCGCCTGAGGCGACACGGCTTTGAGTGCCGGGTGGGCAGTAGGCAAGCTGGCCGAGGCGTAAAAGCCAGGGTACGAGATGCCCAGGATGCCGACTTTGCCATTGTTGCCGGGCACGTTCTTCAGCAGCCACTCGATGGTGTCGTAAGTGTCGGTGCTTTCGTCGTGGGGCTGCGATTTGCCCTTAGCGGCGCGGCGGGCCTTGTCGGTGGCAACGGGGGGTAGGGCCGGTGTCATCTCCTCAAACTGCCCTTCGCTGAGGAAGCGGCCGCGCACATCCTGGTACACAAAAATGTATTTTTCCTGGCTTAGCTCGCGGCTCGGGCCGGGGCCGCGGGTGGGGTAGTTGTCGGCGCCACGCGGGCCGGCTGAGTAAGGCGTGCGCTCCATCAGAATGGGGTAGGGGGTAGCCTTGGCGGCATCCTGCGGCACGTAGATGATGGTGGCCAGCCGGGTGCCGTCGCGCATGGCAATCAGGCGTTCGAGCTTGCGGTAGTTTTGGCGCACAAACAGCGAGTCTTGGGCGCGGGTGGCGGCGGTGGTTTGGGCCGCGACTGGTAGCGTGCTGGTAGCCAGTAGGGTTAGGCCAAAAAGTAAAAAGCCGGAGCGAGACATAGAAAGGTAAAAAAGGCTTGCAGGCCGGAAAGTAGCGCCGGGCCGCCGATTGCTGCGGCGAGGCCGCTCTATATTCGCCCAAACCCTAGCTCGCGCTCGCCGTTAGCAACAGCCTTACCCCCTTCTTTTTTCTCTATGCCTGCTTACCTGCCAAACCCCGCCCGCTACGACTCCATGGA
>CALMOO010000188.1 GCA_937871705.1 uncultured Hymenobacter sp. | reverse complement strand
CTTGGCAACTGGGCTGGCATTGTTGGGCACGCGAGTATTTTCAAGAAGGGCTTCACTCATAACTAAAAACTAATCAGCGCCTTCACAAACCCATCGGGCCGATTTGCCAGCTGGTCAAACGCCACTTTCATTTCTGACAGGGGGTAGTGATGCGTGTACAGCGCCTCGGGCCGGAGCACGCCTTGCTCCACCGCCTCGATGGCAGCGCGAATACCTTTGATATACTCCTGCGGGTCGCGCTCGTGGGCATTGATGACGTCGAGGCCGCGCCAGTTCCAGAGCTGGATATTCACTTGCCGCATGCCATCTTGGTGGAAGCCAGCAATGGTGAGGCGGCCCCGCTCGGCGCACAGCTCGCCGGCCAGGTTGAGCGGCCACTCCTTGCCGGTGCACTCAATGACGCGCTCGCAGAACTTACCGTCGGTGAGCTGCTTCACGTCTTCGATGATGCGGTAGTGGTCATCCATCTTAATCACCTCATCGGCACCATTTTCCTGAGCGATGCCCAGCGAAAATTCACGCTGCGACACGGCAATGACGCGAGCGCCGGCGTGCTTGGCCAGCTGCACCAGCAGCGCGCCCAAGAAGCCGATGCCCAGAATAGCTACCGTCTGTCCGGCCTGAATGTCGCTGCGGCGGAAGATGTTCATGGCGCAGCCTAGCGGCTCGCCGGGAAAGGGCCGCCCGGCCAGCGAGGTCGGCAACTTCACCACCTTGTCGGCGTCGGCAAGGTCGTACTCGGCGTAGGAGTGGTACGACAACGCCGCCACCCGGTCACCTATGGCCACATTGGTTACGCCTTCGCCCACGGCATCGACGGTGCCCCAGCCTTCGTGGCCGGGATTGCCGGCCTCGACGGGGTAGGAAAACCACTCGCGGCCTTCCCACACCGGGATGTTGGAGGCACACAGGCCGCAGCCTTCCAAGCGTAGGCGTACCTGCCCAGCTTGGGGTTCGGGCAAGCTTATTGCTTGAATTTCAACTTGCCCGGGCGCCGTCACCACGGCTGCTTGCATGGCAGCCGTCTCGGCAACGAGGGGGGGTAGGGAGGATGATACAGTTTGCATTTAGACTTTAACAGCAGCTACTTTTTTCACTGACTTGGCGGGCTTAGATGCCGCTTCAACCAGCTTTTCGACACCAGCGAAAGTAGGTACATCCAGCCCACGGCTTTCGCAGAGCCAGCCGTAGAGCTTGGCCATGCCCTGGCGCACGCTGTGCTTGGGCGTCCAGCTGGTGGCTTGGCTGAATTTGGTGATGTCGGACACGTAATAATGTTGGTCGCCCACGCGCCAGGGGCCGAACGTGAGCGGAACTTCGGCGCCCTTGTACTGGCCGATGGTGTCGAGCAGTTCGAGCAAGCTCACGGTGTTTTGCACGCCACCGCCGATGTTGAAGGCCTGGCCTTGCAGCCGCGGCATATGCTTGAGGGCCAATTGGAACGCATCAACCAAGTCTTCGACAAAAAGGATGTCGCGCACCTGCTTGCCGTCGCCGTAAATGCTAATGGGCTCGTCTTCAATGGCCCGAATGGCGAAGTGCGCCACCCAGCCCTGGTCCTCGTTGCCGTACTGGTGCGGGCCGTAGATGCAGCTCATGCGGAACACCACTGTGGGCAGCCCGTACGAGCGCGCATAGTCGATAACATACTGGTCGGCCGTACCCTTCGAGCAGCCGTAGGGCGAGTGAAAGTCCAGGGGCCGCTGCTCGCTGATGCCGTGCGCGTTGATGTGCGGGTCGGTGGGCATGTAGCGCGAGCCGTCGAGCACAAATTGCAGGTCCTCCAGCCCGCCATATACCTTATTAGTAGACGTGAACACCAGCGGTGGCGGCGTGGGCTGGGCCCGAATGGATTCGAGCACATTCACGATGCCGCGGGCGTTGACTTCGAAATCGTGCAGGGGGTAGTCGAGCGAGGTGGTCACGGCCACTTGCGCGGCGAAGTGGAACACGGCCTCGGCCTGGGCCACCACTTGCCGCACCGTGGCGAGGTCGCGAATGTCGCCCACGTACACTTGCAGGCGGTCGCCGTAGTGCTCGTGCAGCCAGCGCAGGTTGCGCTCCACGCCGGGCCGCGACAGGTTGTCGAACACCAGCACGCGCTTGCCCTCACTGAGCAGGCGCTTGGCGAGGTTGGTGCCCACGAAGCCGGCCCCGCCGGTGATGAGCGTGTAGCGGCCAGCGGCCGAGTCGAGGTCGCGGCGGATGAAACTGAGGTCGGCCAATCCGTCGAGACCGTACGTAGCCCACAACCGGTAGAGCAGTTTGGGCGTGCCGTCGGCGCGCTTCAGGCCGAAGCAACCGGCGCGCTCCGCCGCGTGCGCGTCGCTGAAGGGGGGTAGGGCCGCGTCACGGTCTTGTACATTGTGCCAATACACACGGTCCGCATTCGTTTTCACCACGTTCTCAAACTCCTGCCACTGCCGAAACTCATCAAACTGCCAGGTCGAAAAGCCCGCCGTTAGCCAGAGCTGCGCCGCCGCGTTGTGCTCGCCTAGCACGTGGCGCACAGCTTCGAGGGCAGTGTCCCAGTTTTCCCAGTCCTGGTCAAACTCGTCGGCAAAGCCGTAGATGCCAACCGCGTCGAAGTGCGCCAGCAGGCCGCGCTCGCCCAGCGTGCGCAGGCAAGTCAGGTCGGTGGCGCTGGTGGCGCCGAGCACGGTTTGCTTGCCGCGCCGCCGTGCCAGCTGGGCCGCGCGGCCTATCATTTCGGCAAATTTCACCCAGCCGTAGTCAAGGGTGAAGTCGTAGTCGGCGCGGTTATCAGGCTGGTTCCACAATTCTACCCACTCGAAATGCGTGCCGAGGTCGGTGATAAAATCGTCGATGAAATGGACGAAAGCCTGTGGATGCTGGAGGGGCGCCGACGCTTTGGGCCGGCTACCCAGGACGCTCGGCGTGGCCGCGATGCACGGCAGCACGCGCACCTGCGCCGCCAGGGTCGGCAGCAGCCAGTGGTACCAAGCCTTGCCCTCGGCCGTGCAGTAGTCGGCCCACGATACGCCGGTGCGCAGCTCCGTCACGCCCAGCTCCTGCAAGTCCGCCAGCACCTGCCCAACGCGCGCCTGCTCGCCCGGCTGAAACCATTCGGCCAGGCCCAGCAACGGGCGCGCAGTAGTGGAAGTGTGTTGAGTCATGTAATTGCCCATCAGGCAGTTTGAATGAAAGAGGAAGGAACTAGCCGGCGCTTACACCGTGAGGCCGCGGGCGGCCAGCTCGGCGCTGGCTTCGTTTACCCGGTCGTAGGCAATCTGCCCTTCCAGCCAGGCGGCTAGCTCTTCGAGGCCGCTGTTGAACTCTACCTGCGGGTAAAAGCCTAGCACTTCTTGGGCCAGCGAGATGTCGGCGTAGCAATGGCGAATGTCCCCTACCCGGTACTTGCCCGTGATTTGGGGCAGCAAATCCGTTTTGTCGAGCACCATGGCCAGGCGCGCCGCTATCTCGCTGATGGGGTAGCTGTTGCCGCTGCCCACGTTGAAGACTTGGCCGTTAGCTTCGTCTTTTTCGAGGGCCAGGCGGCAGGCCAGGGC
>CALMOO010000187.1 GCA_937871705.1 uncultured Hymenobacter sp. | reverse complement strand
GGCTTCGGCTTCGCGCCCTTACGACAAGGACCGCGACGGCTTTGTGCTGGGCGAAGGCGCCGGCGCGCTGGTGCTCGAAGAGTATGAGCACGCCAAGGCGCGCGGCGCAAAAGTGTATGCCGAGGTTATTGGCGGCGGCATGTCGTCGGATGCTTACCACATTACGGCCCCCGACCCCACGGGCTCGGGCGTGGTGCTGGTAATGCGCAACGCGCTGCGCGATGCGGGCATTGCAGCGAGCGAGGTGGACTACATCAACACCCACGGCACGAGCACGCCGCTCGGCGACGGAGCCGAGATTAAAGCCATTGAGACGGTATTTGGCGACCACGCCGCGAAGCTTAATATTTCTTCGACCAAGAGCATGACCGGCCACTTGCTGGGCGGGGCCGGCGGCATAGAGGCGGTAGCGTCCATTCTGGCTATAAAGCATGGCCTAGTGCCGCCTACCATCAACCTGCACACAGCCGACCCGGACATCAACCAGGCGTTGAACTTCACGCCGAATGTGGCGCAAAAGCGCGACGTGAACGTGGCGGTGAGTAACACCTTCGGCTTTGGCGGCCATAATACGACGGTGGTGTTCCGCAAACTGACCGCCGATTAAACTGATTTAACGGATTTCGCAGATACGCCCGCCAACGGCGGGCTGACTAAGCATGAGTAGCTCACTTTCGGCATGTTGCCTGGAGGTGAGCTACTGTTACTTTCAGGCAGCTCACTTCTTAAATCTTACTTATTTTGCTGATTAGCAAACCCTTCGTGAACATCAGTGGCAATGCGCTTGCTGACTTCCGGCTGACTAGCCAGCCCGCTTCAGCGGGCGTATCCGTTAAATCAGTTTAATCGGCGGTCTATGTCCCTACCCCTCTTCGGCTTGTTTAGGCGGCTACTGGGCGGCGATAAGCAATTTCGGCAGGCCGTAGCAACCGTTATTGGCCAAGACCCGCTTAACGCGCGACTTTATCGGCTGGCGTTTACGCACTCATCGGTGGTGCGGGCTGAGCCCGGCGCGGGCCGCCACCAGAGCAACGAGCGGCTGGAGTTTCTGGGCGACGCGGTGCTAGGCACGGTGGTGGCCGAATACCTGTTTCGCAAGTTTCCGTATGAGCAAGAGGGTTTTCTGACCGAAACCCGTTCGCGCATCGTCAACCGCGAAAGCCTCAACGCCATTGCCCTGAAGCTGGGCCTTGATAAACTGGTGCAGCTCGACACGGCGCAGAGCCGCGTGGCTCGCTCGCGCTCAGTGAATGGCAATGCACTAGAGGCGCTGGTAGGCGCGGTGTACCTGGACCTGGGCTACAAGGCCGCACGCAAGTTTGTGCTGAAAGGCTTAATTAAGCCGTTTGTGGATGTTAACAAGCTAACTACCACGACTTCTAATTACAAGAGCAAGCTTATTGAATGGGCCCAGCGCCAAGGCAAGGAAGTGCGCTACGAGCTAAGTGGCGAGCCGCGGCCGGGCGGCGTAATGGAGTTTACGGCCACCGTACTGCTGAATGAGGAGGTAGTAGCCACTGGCATGGGCTTGAATAAAAAGCAGGCCGAACAACTGGCCGCAGAGCGCGCGCTGACGGCGCTGGGGGTGTAAACTGGTTGGGGTTTCTACTGGTTGTCATTACGAGCTTGTAGAGGAATCGCTCCAGAACGAACCCGTCGGCATTTGTCTCGTTTTAACAAGCTCGTTCTAGAGCGATTGCTTCGCAGGCTCGCAATGACAGACGAACAACTTACTACCCTCTCTTATGCGACTCGCTGGCGCTGCCCTCAACCAAATTCCCTTCGACTGGACTCATAATATCCGAAACATCAGCGATGCCATCGCGCTGGCCAAGGCCGA
Organism: uncultured Hymenobacter sp.; assembly: GCA_937871705.1. Lineage (GTDB taxonomy): Bacteria > Bacteroidota > Bacteroidia > Cytophagales > Hymenobacteraceae > Hymenobacter. The sequence goes on along the minus strand of CALMOO010000187.1, from coordinate 3,673 downwards.
CGGCGTAGAGCTGCTGTGCCTGCCGGAACTGTGCCTGAGTGGCTATAACTGTGAGGATTTGTTTTTGAGCGACTGGCTGCCGGCGGCAGCGCTGGCGCAACTGCAAAAGATACGGCCGCTTACGGCGGGCATTTGCGTAGTGGTGGGCTTGCCGGTGCGGCTCACTCACCGCACGTACAACAAGGCTGCGGTGCTGCGCGATGGACAGATTCTTGGCTTCGCGGCTAAGCAGTTTTTGGCTAATGATGGGGTGCACTACGAGACGCGCTTCTTCGTGCCGTGGCCTGCTGGCCAAACGACGACCGTAGACTACGAGGGCGAAAGCTGGCCGCTCGGTGACCTGACGTTTGAGCACTTGGGCGTGCATTTTGGGTTTGAGATTTGTGAAGATGCTTGGCGGCCTGATGATGTGCGGCCCGCCGGCCGGCTGCGGGGCAAGGTGGAGTTGATAATCAACCCCTCGGCCAGCCACTTTGCGATGAGCAAAACCGATTTACGCTACAAGCTGGTGCTCAATGCTTCGCGCAATTTTAAGTGCACGTACCTCTATGCCAATTTGCTGGGCAATGAGGCCGGCCGCATTATCTACGACGGTGAAATACTGGTGGCGCGCAACGGCCATTTGCTCAAGCGCAACCAGCTGCTGAGTTTTAAGGAAGTGGACCTGGAGTGGGTGGATGTGGACTTTACTACCCCCCTCGAAGTGGCCGATGCCATCGTGCCGCTGCCCGAGCCCGACGAATACCGCGAGCTAAACCAAGCCATGAGCCTGGGCTTGTTTGACTACCTGCGCAAGGCGCGCAGCCGGGGCTTCGTGCTGAGCCTAAGTGGCGGGGCCGACTCGTGTTTTTGCGCCGTAGGCGTGGCCGAAATGGTGCGCTTGGGCGTAGCTGAGCTAGGAATCGAGGAGTTTAAACGGCGCAGCGGGGCATTTGCGGAAGCTAAAACGGACGTAGTGCAGGCTGGCGCGGGCGGCGCGGCACGGCAGCAGGCCCTACCCCCCTCGGCCAAGCCAGAGCTTACGGAGCAGCAGCAGCTGGTGCGGCACCTACTAACGTGTGCTTACCAGGGCACGGTTAACTCGTCGGACGACACATTGAACTCGGCTAAGGAACTGGCTGACAGTATTGGGGCTCGGTTTTTTGACTGGACTATTGATGAGGAAGTGACCGGCTACGTGGGCAAGATTGAGCACGCATTGGGCCGCGAGTTGACCTGGCAAACTGACGACCTGGCCCTGCAAAATATTCAGGCGCGAGTGCGAGCGCCGGGCATCTGGCTCTTGGCCAATGTGCAGAACTGCCTGCTTATCACCACGTCTAACCGCTCGGAGGCGAGCGTGGGCTACTGCACCATGGACGGCGACACGGCGGGCAGCATCTCGCCCATTGCGGGCGTCGACAAGGATTTTGTGAAGAAATGGCTGCGCTGGGCCCAGACCGAGTTGGGCTACGAAGCCTTGCGCCACGTAAATGCGCTTCAACCCACGGCCGAGCTGCGCCCGCAAGCCGACAAGCAAACCGACGAGCGCGACCTGATGCCCTACGTGCTGCTCAACCGCATCGAGCGGCTGGCGTTTTATGACCGCCTACCCCCCACCGAGGTGCTGGCCCAGCTTGTAGCCGAGGAGCCGAAGTATGACTTGGAGCAGCTAAAAACCTATGTGCGGCGCTTCTACACGCTCTGGAGCCGCAACCAGTGGAAGCGCGAGCGCTACGCGCCTTCCTTCCACCTGGACGACTACAATGTGGACCCGCGCTCTTGGCTGCGCTTCCCGATACTGAGCGGCGGCTTTAGCGAAGAGTTAGCAGCCTTGTAACTACTACCTCAAACGGTTTTGCAAGTGGGTGAGTGATGGGGTCATTCCCCCTTATCCGTTTAAAGAAAGCTCGTGCCAGGAATACTAGCTACAAATTAATTCTTGGGATAACTAGCGCTTTATCAAACTATCACAAGGAAAAGCGCAATTTTTTTGGAATACTGGCACCTAAGCTTCCAGTAACGTTAGTCCCTGCACATGACTGGCGCTGCACACGCATTTACTCGGACCTGTTGCCTTGGTTTTATGGCTTATAGCCTTTCGCTGCCTTTCTGCTTTGACTCACCGACTTACGCTAGCGTGAGTGATACGGTCGATGCCGAGTTGGTAACGGCGCTCCAGCAGGGTAGCGAGACTGCGTTTCGCACGCTTGTGGAACGTTATCAAGACCGCGTTTATAGGACGGTTTTTTCGTTGCTGCGCTCTCCCGAAGAAGCGGAAGACGTGGCGCAAGAAGTATTTGTAGAGGTTTATCAGACTGTGGCGAAGTTTCGGGGTGACGCTGCGCTTAGTACGTGGCTCTACCGGCTGGCTACGTCGCGGGCTTTGCAACACCACCGACGCGCTAAGGCCAAAAAGCGTTTCGCTTATTTCACCAGCTTGCTGGGTTTTAACAACCAAGTGCTCCACGAGCTGCCCGACAATGCGCATCCGTTGGCGCTGCTGGAAGGTCAGCAGCAACTAGGCTTATTGCTAGACCATATTGGCCGCCTACCCCCTCAGCAACGGGTGGCCTTCACGCTGCGCCACGAGCAAGAACTTAGCTATGAAGAGATAGCCGCCGTGCTTGGCACTTCTGTTTCGGCGGTCGAGTCCTTGTTATTTCGGGCGCGGCAAACGCTACGTCAACACCTTCAGCCCTCCTCTCACCATGTCTAATTTAGTCACTCGCCCGGGCTCCGATGAGGAGTGGGAGGAGCTGATGGGCCAGCTTCGCCTACAAGCGAAAGCTCATCCTCGGCCATTTTTTTACGCCCGCATCCAGGCGCGACTCCCGACCGAGCGGCATATAGAAAGCTCCTGGCTATTAAGTTGGGTACGACGCCCCGCCTACTTGGCCTTGCTGGGGGCATTAATACTGGCAGTTAGCGGCGATGGCACGGCCCTACCCCCGGTAGCATCAAGTACTCAATACGATGCCCACCATCCTGGCCAACCAGCATCGCTGCTACCGCACTGAATTTTCGCCTTGCTTACCGGTAGGTGCGAAGCCCAGTTTGCCAATGCATTTTTAAGTATAGGCCTGGATTGCGCGTGACTTCAGCCCAACGTCAGGTTCTTAAGTAGCCGAGTACGGCGCTGAAGAAATGGTATGCCCAAGGCAGTAAGTACCTTTGAATCTTATTTCTTTTTTGTTGTACATGCACCCTGCCCTCGCTTATATTACTTGGAACGCCGACCCCATCATTGTGCACCTGGGTCCACTGATGCTGCGCTGGTATGGCGTGCTCTTCGCCTCGGGCTTCATCATCAGTTCGTTTGTAATCACAAACATGTTCAAGCACGAGAACGTGCGGCCCTACTGGGTCGATGTGCTTACCTTCTACATGGTGGTGGGCACGGTGCTGGGGGCGCGGCTGGGGCACGTGTTTTTCTACGATTGGCCTTCGTATCGGGAGCATCCGTGGGAGATTCTTAAAATCTGGCACGGCGGGCTGGCCTCGCACGGCGCGACGATAGGCATTTTGCTGGCGGTGTTCATCTTTAGCCGTCGCAATAAATTCGATTACCTCTGGGTGCTCGACCGCATCGTGATTACAGTGGCTATTGGCGGTGCCTGCATCCGGCTGGGCAACCTCATGAACTCCGAAATTGTGGGCAAGCCGACCGATGCGCCCTGGGCCTTCGTGTTTC
>CALMOO010000186.1 GCA_937871705.1 uncultured Hymenobacter sp. | reverse complement strand
GGCTAGAGTCGTTTCCACAAGTATAAAAATAGGGAGTTTGCGGCACCCGGCGGTCAACAAAGGCTAGTGGTAGCGGTTATCAAGCCCACTTGCCGGCCGGTGGCTGGCTGCCTATCTCTAGTTAACGTATGAACCTCAGCAACAACACTGTTCTGCTTACCGGTGGGGCCACGGGCATAGGCTTGGCCTTGGCCCAGCGCCTGCGCCAGGCGGGTAGCGAAGTCATTATCTGCGGGCGCCGGGCCGACAAGCTCCGCGAAGCCCAGCAGCTGGTGCCCGGCCTGCACACCTACGAGTGCAACGTGGCCGACGCCGCCGACCGTGCCCGGCTGGCTAGCCAGGTGGTGGCCGACTTTCCGGCTCTCAACGTCTTACTAAACAACGCTGGCATCCAAAACCGCTTTCAGCTAGCCGACTTGCCCGCCGACCTGGCCGCCTGGGAAGCCCAACGCCAGGAAATTGCCATCAACCTCGAAGCGCCCATCCACCTGGCGGCCTTGCTTGTACCGCACTTGCGCCAGCAAGCCAATGCCGCCATCATCAACGTGACATCGGGCCTGGCTTTTGCGCCAATGGCCTTTGCACCGGTTTACTGCGCTACCAAGGCTGCGCTGCATTCGTTCACGCTATCGCTGCGTCAGCAATTGCTTCCGGTCGGTATTCAGGTGCTCGAAATAGTGCCGCCGGCCGTTAACACCGACCTCGGTGGCACCGGCTTGCACACCTGGGGCGTGCCCGTCGATGACTTTGCCGATAGCATCATGGCCCGGCTAGCGGCTGGCGAAGAAGAAGTTGGCTACGGCACCTCGGAAGCCATTCGGCTGGCCTCGCGCCAGGAGATTGATGCCCGCTTCAAGCAGATGAACGCACCTAGGTAGTGTCATTTAACAATCATCAATTACCAGTTAACAGCTGTTCTATGAGCACAATAGCGCTAAATGAACAGCTGTTAACTGGTAATTGATGCTTGTTAAATGATACCTAACTATGCTTTTTCTCCCATCGTCCAGCCCGGGCGGGGCACGGGCGTTTGGTCGGGGCCAGCAATGAGGTGGTCGAGAATAGCGCCCGTGGTGTAGGCGTAGATACCCTTGCCTATCAAGTCAATAACCTGCTCGTCGCGCGGCCAGGTCCAGGGCAGGGCGCCTACCCCCGTCGCATTCTCCAGGGTTTGGTCGTTGAGCAAGCGCAGGTTCAGGAACAGAAACGAGCCCACCGGCCCACGTACGCCGCGCTCGGCCATGAGGGCCCGCACGGCGCCCAGCACAATGCCTTGGCCCCAGTGCATAGTCCAATTGAGGCCCAGCCGCTCGGCGTCGGGCTTGTGGGGCAGGCGCAGCAGCCGCTCCAGCGTGTGAGCGGGCACGTACGAGTTGGGGCGCTTCGTAAAAAGTTGCTCCAGCTTCTCGGCCAGCGTCATGGCGGCCACCCCGGCTGCCCCCGCGGCCAGCCCATAAAGAACCGTTTTGCCTGTCATAGTTTGCGTCTCCCTGCCCGGGCTAAACCGAGCTACTTTATAGCGGCTCATCGAGCCATTATTTGTGACATGGTGCCGGCGGCCAGTGCGGCCGCCGCCTGCCTAGTCCTACGGCTGCAAAAGCCAGCGGTTGAGTGCAAGTGCCAGCAGTCGAGCTATTTCGTGCCGCGCTAATGCCTTCTTAAGCCGCCTGAACCCGGCCGTAAGCACGGCATAGGGGTAGTAGCAAGACTATCATAACGAAACCGATAGGTAGGGCAAAAAACTAGCGTGTAGCTTGCAGCCCTACTTCGTTAAGCTTTCCAAAATGCCGCACAATTTCTCTCTCCGCCGGCCGGCGCTGCTGCTGGCGGCGCCCCTGCTGCTGGCCGCCTGCCAGAGCCAGCCCACCCAGCAAACCAGCACAGCCACTACCCCCGCTGCGAAGGCCGACTCGACCGGCGCCAAGCCCAAGTACCTGGCCAAGCCGCTGCTTAGCAACATCTACACCGCCGACCCGTCGGCGCACGTTTTCGACGGGAAAATCTACATCTACCCCTCGCACGACATCGAGGCGGGCATTCCGGAGAACGACAACGGCGACCACTTCGCCATGCGCGACTACCACATTCTGTCGCTCGACAGCATCGGCGGCAAGGTCACTGACCACGGCGTAGCTCTCGATACGAAAGATATTCCGTGGGCTGGCCGGCAGTTGTGGGCGCCCGACGCGGCCTTCAAAAACGGCACCTACTACCTCTATTTTCCGGTGAAGGACAAGCAGGACGTGTTTCGCATCGGGGTGGCCACTAGCAAGTCGCCCACCGGGCCGTTCAAGGCGGAGCCGGCGCCCATTGCGGGCAGCTTCAGCATCGACCCGGCCGTGTTTACCGACACCGATGGTCAGGCCTATATGTACCTCGGTGGCCTCTGGGG